>DMYK01000413.1:2435-7082 GCA_003483675.1 Microcoleaceae cyanobacterium UBA11344 | reverse complement strand
TTCTTGACTGGTTTTGCCGATGAAGAATGAAATCGGTTGTCCTTGGGTTCTTTCTAGGGCTTGATTCACGTAGACATAACGCAGTTCTTTGTCAGTGCGGATAATGAGATCGGGCGTATTTTCTAGTATTGTTCTCAGTTGCTGTTCGCTGGTGGATAAAGCAGCTTGTGCTTGTTGACGTTCTGTGACATCTCTAACAGTGCCTACCTGTCCCATCAATTCGCCAGAGTCGGAAAACATGGGGGAGCAACTAACGTTAACCCAGCGCACAATTCCCTCGGATGTTTGCAAGCGATATTCGATCGCATATTCGCTACCTTCCTTGGTATAATTCTGCCACTGAGTCAACACTAGCTCCCTGTCTTCTGGGTGAATGCAATTCTGCCAGCCACCGCCTAAAAGTTCTTCACAACTCATGTCATAAATAGCCTGACATCGAGGGTTTGCATAGGTGCAGCACCCCTGAATATCCGCCATAAAAATGCCGACAGGGGAACAGGAACTTAAACAGCGAAATCGTTCTTCTTGAGCTTGCAGGGCTTCCTTCGCTACTGTCAATTCTGCTGTTCGCTGTTTGACTCTAGTTTCTAGCTGCTCGTATGATAAAGCTAGGGCGATTTCGGCTTGTTGGCGATCGGTAATATCAATACCAGTTGCTATGACATATTCTACCAAACCGTCCCCATCAAAAATCACTGTATTTGACCAAGAAATAAAGCGCCTATCGCCATCTTTTGTCCGCCAGTAATTTTCATATTGACTGGAGACATCTTCGGTTTTGAGTTGGGTGAAAATTGTTTGAACTGGGTCTAATTCTTCGGAGATTAAGAATAAATCCCAAACAAATTTATTTTCAACCTCAGCAAATGAGTAACCAGTGGTTTTTTCGCAAACTTGGTTGAAGCGAACGATGCGTCCTTCCTTGTCGAGAACTACAATCAAGCAGGTGGCTGTGCCCATCATTTTTGAGATAGATGTTATCAAAGAGGCTCGTTCTTTTTCCAGTCTTTTTTCTGTGGACTTTAAGCCAGCATACCAAGCCGTAACCGCAGCGGCAAAAAATAAGATTACAGCGGTTGCGTTGAGTGCAAACAGTAACAAAGTGATCAGCAACAGTGCCGTGCCAGCGGCCAATCTAGAAATACTGTAAGGTTTAATTGGTAAGGGCAGTACCTGAAACACACTCATTTTTGTTGACCTGTGGCGATCGCGCTAAAAATTTTACTGATTCAAAAAATATTTATCATAATTATCTATTATTTCTCTAGCACACCATATTTGTTTGCCACTTGCCATCATCCCTGAGACTGATTTGAAGAAGTCATTAGTCAGTAGTCAGTAGTCAGTAGTCAGTAATCAGAAGTCAGAAGTCAGAGGTCAGAAGTCAGATTTTCCCAATTCTCCCGTTATCCCACTCTCCCACACTCTTTCCCGCTATCCCACTCTCTCCCGCTATCCCATTCTCCCACTCTCCCCTTTTCCTTGCTATTCTGGATGAAGGGACAGACGGGATCAGCTAATTTTTGGGAGCAACTTAGCATGAACAACAAACGGGCAAAAATTATCGGATTATTTTTCGCAGTAGTAATCATGTTCGGATTCATTGGTTACGCACTTCACAATCCAAATTCTGCAAGCAACTCAGTTAGATCGATCGGCTTTCCCAATCTTACCTCAGCGACCACCAGTGCGATCGACAACAAACGCGACCAGATTTATCTCAATGGCACCTGGCAATTTGTCCCCGCCATTGGCAACCCCCAAAATCCCCCCCCATCCCCAAGCTGGGGCTCCATCCAGGTACCCGGAGACTGGCAAAAAGAAAAAAGCGAATCCGTACCCGGAATCATCTCTCGCGGCACCGGTAAAGACTGGGAAAACTTCAACAGCAAACAATTATCAAAAGCTTGGTATCAGAGGAATATAGAAATTCCCAGTGACTGGACAAACCGCAGAATTTTCATTGATTTAGCCAGAGTCAGTACCGATGCAATCATCTTTGTCAACGACATTAACAGCGGTCAAATTGAATGGCCCTACGGCACGATTGAAATTACTAAAGTAGCAAAACCAGGCAACAATACTATTTCTATCTTAGTCGCGGCAGTCTCCGACGAAAAAGACAAAGCCGTGATTATGAGTCCCACAGAAATCTACACAACAAAATCCAATCTGCTATCGCGAGGAATTATCGGCGAAGTCCGAATTTTCAGCCTGCCACAAGGCCCGCTAATTAGCGACGTCTTCGTCCAAACTTCCACCAGAAACAAGCAAATTAAATTAGATATAGAACTCAAAGAAGTTACACAAAAAGGTCAAATTCAGCTCGTCGCTAAAATGCTCGACGAAAAGGGCAAAGTCCAACAAAAATTTACAGGCACTACCCTGGTTAAAGCTCAACCAATTCAAACCGTAAACGTCCAGTGGGATTGGAAAAACCCCCGCCTTTGGGATGTCGGTCAACCAAACCTTTACACCCTGCAATTAGAAGTAAAAGGAAGTGGCATTAATACGCAGTACGACCAACCCTTCGGCTTCCGCGAATTTTGGATAGAAGGACGTAAATTTTTCTTAAATGGCACAGAATTTCGCTTGCGACCAATCTTGCATTCCGATAGTTGGGAAAGCGGCACAGTAGAAGGAGCTGACCAATTAATTGACGGCTACGTTAAAGCCGGTTTTAATATAACAGAAATGTGGCCTTGGAATCACGACGAACGGGGTCGGTGGCACTTCCGAGAACTGTTTTCCGAAATAGCAGACCTCAAAGGTTTTCCAATTATGGCTCCCGCTTTAGATATTACTCCCTTAGCTTGGAGTGGAAAGTGGAATAACCGCCAAATAAGAGACCGCTGGAAAATGCGAATGGCGACCGAAATGCGTCGCTATCGCAATCATCCATCAGTATTAATGTGGGCCACAAGTCCTAATTTTTTCGGCAACACTGACGACCAAAATCCCCGCCGCATCGGCAAAAAAGAAGTAGCAGGAACTCTCAACCCCATAGACGAAAGGCGTTTGGAGGAAAATACAACCTTGGGAAATGAGGCTTTTGCTGCTATGAAATTAGTTGACAAAACTAGACCTGTGATGGTACACCAAGGCGCGACTTTTGGCGATGTTTATGCGCTGAATTCTTATTTGAATGTAATTCCATTGCAAGAAAGAGAAGAATGGATTTCTGAGTGGAGCAAAACCGGAGAAATGCCCTACATGGTAGTGGAATTTGGGACACCACTACACGCCACGATGATGCGAAATCGAGCGGGGTTTGGTAATGTGATTGTTAGCGAACCTTTGATGACGGAGTTTGCGGCGATTTATTTGGGAAAACAGGCTTATGAGTTGGAAACTCCGGCTTATAAAAGTAAAGTTCGCGAGCAATTTGTCACAGGTCAAGAATATAAAAGTTGGCATGGGAACAAGGAATTAGATTTTGCACCGGCTTTTCAAAAGTTGCAGCATTTGTTCAGTACGAATACTTGGCGGAGTTGGCGGACTTTTGGGATGTCTGGGGGGATGATTCCTTGGAACGATGGGCACGGTTGGGAAGTTTCGGATGCTGGCAAAATTAAGGTGGATATTGGGGCATTTCAACCGGGACGGCGGGGCGTTTATTTGAAGCAGGTGTCAAATAATCTTTTGCATCATTTGCAGCCAGAGGGTTACAATATTTATCCTGGGGGCGAGGCAATTATGAATAATAACGGCCCGACTTTGGCTTGGATTGCTGGTGATCAGCCGACTTTTACTGCGAAAGACCACAGTTTTTTTGCGGGCGGAAAATTGGCGAAGCAAGTAGTATTAATTAACGATAGGAGGGCCCAACAAGATTTTGCTTTTAATTGGCGAGTTTTGGTAGGGGGGAAAGTGGTTGGAAAGGGCGAAAATAAGGGGACTATTGAGACGGCAGGGACGCTGTTTTTCCCAATTGACGTGAAACTTCCAAATACAATTTCCGGCAAGGCTGACGGCGAAATTCGCCTGACTGCGAGGCTGGGCGATCGCCCGCATTCTGATACTTTTGCTTTCCGGGTTTTTTCCACTCCATCCACAGTAAAAGATGCGGTGGCAATCTTCGATCCAGTTGGCAAAACATCGGCTATGTTAAAACAGTTAGGTTACGAAGTTGTGCCTTGGAATGGTTCGCAAGTTTCATCACTATTAATTATTGGTCGGGAAGCGTTTTCTAGCGGGCAAAATTTGCCGGGAAATTTAGAAACTTTTGTGCGTAACGGCGGCAAGGCAATTGTGTTTCCTCAGCGCAGGGAATGGCTGCGAAATATGGGTTTGCGGGTTGCAGAACATATTAGTCGTCGCGTCTATCCAATTGATAGTAATCACCCGGTAGTTAGCGGTTTGGATGAAGCAGATTTGCGGGATTGGATAGGAGAAAGCACATTGCTTGAAGCTTACCCAGATACAATTCAAAAACCCGCAAGATTGAGTCCGGCAAATTCGCCTTGGTACGGCTGGCATTGGGGAAATCGTGGCGGTGTCAGCAGCGCTTCTATTGAGAAGCCACACCGCAGTTCTTGGCGACCAATTTTGGAGTCTGAGTTTGATTTGGCTTACTCGCCGTTGATGGAATTGGATTACGGAAAAGGGCGGTTGATTTTAAATCAGTTGGATTTGGAAGACCATTTT
>DMYK01000413.1:0-2400 GCA_003483675.1 Microcoleaceae cyanobacterium UBA11344 | reverse complement strand
CTATTGTTTCTGGGAAGCCGGATCAGGTGGTTTTAATTGGGGGAGATGGAGATGCGAAGAAGTTGGATAATTTGGGGGTAATTTATCAGCGGGCTGAGTCACTTTCTCAGGATGTTGGTTTGACGATTATCGGGGCCCAAGCTAATGTGCAAGATGCTGATTTGCGGGCTTATTTGAATGGCGGCGGCAAGGTGTTTTTCTGGCAGCGAAAAGTGCCTGTTGCTGGTTTGGGTGTGGGTTTGCAGCCAGCTAATGATTTCGGCGGTTCCCTGGCGGTTCCGGGTTGGGATGAGGTGAGGGGTGTTAGTAGTTCGGATTTGCGATCGCGCTCTTTTTATGATACTTGGTTGATTAAGTCTGGGGGTGAAATTGGTGCTGGTGGTTTGTTAAGTCGGGTTGCTGTAGGTAAGGGTGTGGCGATTTTTTCTCAGATTGACTCGGATAGTTTAAATGCTGATGCTAAGACTTATTTGCGTTTTACTCGCTGGCGACAAACTCGCGCGAATGCTCAGATTTTGGCTAATTTGGGGGCGAGTTTTAAGGTGGATGGGGTTGTGTTTAATGGTTCTAGTCGGGAGTTTTATCACTCGGATTATAGGACGGATTTTGAGATGGGGGATGATCCTTATCGGTATTATAGATGGTAGGAGTTTTTAACCGCAGAGGGCGCAGAGAGCGCAGAGAAAGAGAGGAGAGAGATGAATATTTTAGTCCTGGACGCATTTAAACGTAGTTATGTCATTCTGAGCGAAGTGAAGAATCTCCGAGATGCTTCACTACACTGCGTTTCTTTCAGCATGACAGACACAATAGCTGCGTAAGTCTTAATACTGTTAAATATCAAAGGTCAAAGTGACGGCGGAAGCGCGGGTCTAGTTTGTCGGTTTTCTTTTGGTTGCAGGTGCGGCATAGGGTTTGCAGGTTGCTGATGTCGTTGCTGCCACCGCGCGCTAGGGGGATGATATGATCGATCGAGAGTTGGGTTTCTTGTTTGGTTTGGCCGCAACTTTGGCATTGGTATTTATTGCGGGTGAATACATATTTTCTGACTTCTGGTGGAATGGGGATTCTGGGGGTTTTAGTCATAAATTGTTCGGTTGATTTTCATGGTTTAGAAGTTGGCGGCGTAAATCGTCAAGGGGTGATTCTGGTTTGGGAGTTTCTGATTCGTTCTTTTCTGGTGTTTGTTCGGCTTCTGGTTCGTCTGGGCAAAATTCTATAGTGACATTGAGTTTGAGCTTAATCTTTCCTTTTTTCCAGCACTGAGCACCCACTCTCAGAATTTCACAATCTATACCTTGACTAAACCACTTCCCATATAAAAAACCTTTTTTTTCAGGTACACCTACATCAATATTTAGCTGCTGTTGGCTTAACAACTGATTGAGTGTATGTCCTAACCCATTTTCCGGCAAAACGTTATTTACTGTTTCCTTCAATTTTCCTACTTTAAGCATTGCGTTACCAAAAGATAAAGCATCATCATTACCACAGTTGTGAAAATCAAATTTATCTTCCATATTAATCTCTAAGTCTTTTTAACTGTCATCCTAGCTATTTTAGAGTAGCATCTCTCTTTTGACAATAGCCCCGGCGAATAGAATTCGCGTCTACACAAACAATGTCCGCCTCCGCGGACTAAGAATGTTTTTTCAACCCGCGCAGGCGGGTTTTGTCTGTGTAGACGCGATTTCCAATCGCCGGAATTTGCAATCTAAATAATCCCGGCGAATAGAATTCGCGTCTACACAAACGTCCGCGCGGACTAAGAATGTTTTTAACCCGCGCAGGCGGGTTTTGTCTGTGTGCGATTTCCGATCGCTCAAATCGCAATCATTCACCATCCACCGAAACGCGATCATTTTGTCCAATTACGGGCAACAAATGCTCGTACAATTGCATCGCCTGCAAACAGCTATTGATTCCTGAAACCGCCCGATCGTACTTTTCGATCTTTTCTTCATTCTCTGCTTGCAGCCGCAGATTCCGAGCAATTTTCTCCTCTGCTTCTTGCGCTAGAGTTTGCTCCACATAATCGCGGGCTCGATCGTATTTCTGCAAAATCTCATCGGCTTGCTTTTCCGCCATCGGCAACAAATGATCTTTGAGCGTCTTATTAACAGTTTGCCGGAAACTTTGTCGGATAGTTTTCGATACTTTTGGCTCGAAATCTAATCGCAATAATTGCCGAATTGCAGGTTGGGCATCTACCATGTTTTCGCAGTCGTAACCTTGAGATGTTTGCTGCAATGTCTGCCGGAATTGATAAATCGAAAATGTGTCTTCGTCGTAAAAACGGGGACTTTCTCGCACGTAGCGATCGCACTCAACGCCCGCCGCATTTACTAAAGCATGAGAAACCTGTTTTGACAACTCCTCTAACTGCTGTTCAATTCCCCC
>DMYK01000307.1 GCA_003483675.1 Microcoleaceae cyanobacterium UBA11344 | reverse complement strand
TACGCGAGCGTGCGACGCCACGCTTCGTCGAGCGGATAAACTCCGCCGAAGTGTTCACTCCTAGTTAAAGGCCCGGCGTGCGTAAGTCCGTCCATCAAACCCGGTTTCTGCGTCCAGGACTATTTTTCAGGTCGCAATTTTGTGGAGTCAAACTTAGCCTTTCGCTTTCGCGAAAAAGCGTAGCAACCTCCAACCTTGGAATTGCTCTGTTGTTACAACGGCACATGACACCACTGAAAAAGTATTTGAAATCCCTTGCGAGCCTGGCCACAAGCTTTACCCGTTAGGTCTGGTAGATTTGCCCTGGGGGGTATTGCACCTCACCCCATTTAACACTAATATTGTGTAATAAACAAGCACTTTCAATTTATTTTCATCTCCCTATTACGGATACCATAAAATACTTCTAAGTGTAATCAGGGATTAAATGCTTTCTACCACCAAAAGTCTCCCTCAATACACGGACGTTTTGTTGCGTATTAAAAACTATGAACCATATTTATCAACAGTTGGGGTATTTAGTGGCCGGGTTAATTTTGCTCGGTGCCAGCAGTTGTTCTAGCTCTGATGCAGCTAACTCAGCAGAAAACCAAGGCCAACCCCCAACTATAGCCAGTCAGTTCGTAAACCTACAGCAGACGCGCCATCAAATTGAGACCGCATCGAGCCAAGTAGTGCAGCCATTTAATCCTGTTCCCGCAGTTTTAGCCAGTTCCGCAGCATCAGACAGCGCCGTCACAGTTACGGTTTACAAGGTAGACAATAATTGTCGAAGTCTCCACCCGGAAGCAGTTACAGGCCCAGACAACCAGTTAATGTCATCTGCTGTGAATGAAGTGTTAAAGCAGCAGGTTTTCTCTAGTTTAGGTTTAGTTGGTTATCGACTCAGGATCGATCGCCGTCTTGGAATCGCCACCGTAGATTTACGTACATCAGGGAATTACCGGCAAAAATTACAAAATCTGTCAAGTTGTCAGATGTTAGGTTTGTTCGGGGGCCTGCGGCGAACCTTAACCAGTTATGCTCCTTGGAAAATTAAAACAGTTCGTTTTACAGAGCTTGGAGAGGACATTTTGATCACCCTTCGAGAATAAGCTCTTAAAATTATTGGAGATGGGACTTACGCACTTCCCTTTAAAACAAGGGGGGGCTGGGAGATGATACTAGGAAAACAGATGACACTACCTAACGGCCCCAAAACTCTGCCATTTGTGCAGCTAATTCAATGGATCGCCGATCCGTTGACATACATGGATCAATGTGCTAAGCAATACGGTGACATTTTCACAACTCGATGGGGCAACATCGAACCATTGGTGATGCTCAACCACCCGCCAGCGGTGCAGGAAATGCTCAACAGCAGCGCTTTTGAAGCTCCTGGCCACCTGAACAGCATCCTAAAACCCTTGCTGGGAGAACAATCGATGATTATCCTCTCCGGCGAGAAGCACAAACGCCAGCGCCAATTATTGATGCCCCCGTTTCATGGGGAACGGATGCGGAACTACGGCCAGCAAATTTGTGATATTGCTTTAGATGTTGCCAGCAAATGGTCGGTCGATCGACCTTTTTTTGCCCGCAGCGCCATGCAGGAAGTCACCATGCGGGTAATTTTGCAGGCTGTGTTCGGCTTGGATGACGGCCCGCGATTCCAAGAACTCAGACCCCTACTTGCCTCAGTTGTCGATATGACTGGTTCTCCTCTGCGATCGAGTATGCTATTTTTCGACTGGATGCAGCAAGATTGGGGCCCCTGGAGTCCTTGGGGACGCATGAAACAGCGGCAGCGAAAAATTGACGAACTGATTTACGCCGAAATTGCCGAACGCAAAGAGCAACCAGACGCCAACCGCACCGACATTCTCAGCTTAATGATGGCCGCCCGCGACGAAAACGGGCAACCGATGACCGATGAAGAATTGCGCGACGAGTTGATGACGCTGCTGTTTGCCGGTCACGAAACCACAGCCACAGCCCTAGCTTGGGCATTTTACTGGATTCACAGTTTCCCCTCAGTGCGCCAGAAACTGCTACAAGAATTGGACAGTTTGGGGGAAAATCCAGACCCGATGGAGATTTTCCGATTACCATACCTGAGTGCAGTTTGTCAAGAGACGCTGCGGATTTATCCGGTAGGAATGCTGACATTTCCGCGAGTAGTCAAGTCGCCCGTGGAACTCATGGGATATCAACTCGAACCGGGTACAGTTGTGGTCGGCTCCATTTATTTAGCCCACCGTCGCGAAGATTTGTATCCAGAACCGCTGCAATTTAAACCAGAACGGTTTTTGGAGAGGCAATTCTCGCCTTACGAGTATGCGCCCTTTGGCGGGGGAAGTCGCCGCTGCATCGGTATGGCACTGGCGCAGTTGGAGATGAAACTGGTACTGGCAAATATTTTGCGGGATTTCGACCTAGCATTGGCCGAGAACAAGCCTGTGCAACCGAAGCGTCGAGGGGTCACTTTAGGGCCTGCCGGCGGCGTGCGGATGGTGATGACGGGGCGGCGGATGCGCCATTCTCAGAAGCATGAACCTGTTCCTAGTCCGGTTTGAACTCTAAGCGGTTGTTGCAGTCCTATTTATGTAGGACTTACGCACAGACTCTACTTGTAGTGCGCACTGCGCACTACGCACAGACTCTACTTGTAGGGTGCGCCTCGGCGCACCTTACTACAACCTATAACCCTCGCCGACTCTCAAATTTAAAAGTTCCAGTCTAAAATATTAGGAGCCTTGCAAACACAGCCTGAAAGCAAAAGTGGGTGATTGCAATAGCCCTCTTGATCGAGCGAAAACCTGCCTGCCATAATATAAAAACATATGCATACCCTGTTATTCAGCAAAGGTCGGAAGCGTGTTGGCATTGCCTGCAATCTTCCGCCCTCTTTATTTTTTAGAAGGAAGAATGGCACTCTAAGAGATTCGGACATGGATACAGGGATGAATTTAACATCGCTGTTAGATACCCGACTTCTTTGATAAGTCGGGTATCTGGTGTTCTGTTGTTTTTAGGTTGGTCTACTTAAAATCCAAGAGCAAGTTTAAGGAATTACTAAGGAATAATTAATAACTTGTTAAACAAGGTCTTTCTATCGCTCCCTCAATCTTCTGTTTTGAGAAATTCTGATACCGAAACCGACTTCGGGAGACTCTCTAAATCTTGAATTTCGCTTTCGTGGGCAAAAAACTCGACTTCTTTATCGTCAATTTCGATCTGATAGCTAGCGGTAGCAGTCACAATGCGCCGCTTTTTTTTATCTTCTATTAACACCCAACACACTACAGGTCTTACCCACCTCTCAACGTGCTGGCTTTGCTTGGTACTTCCAAAGGCATACCAGCCCTTAGCTTCAATAATTTGAAGCACTTTAAAATCGTTACTTGCCATATATATTCCGATCGCGCTAACTTCACTATTATTCTTAGATCAAACTAATGGCTTACTAAGCTGGGTAAAGTTTCTGGACTTCCCAACTGCACTTAACAACCAGATTTTAAGCCTCGGCGCGTCTAATTCCAAATTAATTGTATTGTGTATTTGAGCGTTGGCTAAAGTTCCTAACTCTTAATTATTGTGTCTAACTCTTTGATTACCATCACGGTTAAACTGTTCGCCGCCTTTGGTGAAGCCTACGGTGTTTCTGAACAAACATTAGAATTTCCACTCCTCACCCCAGTGTCCCAGGTTCTAGAACGTGCGATCGCCCAACATCCCCAATTAGAACAGTGGCGCGATCGCACCCGCTTCGGCCTCAACCTTGAATTCGTCTCCCCCGACACCATCCTCCAAGACGGCGACGAAGTTGTACTGATTCCCCCTGTCAGCGGCGGGTAGGGACATAGGCAATTTTCGATTGTCGATTTTTGATTTTCGATTGGTAATCTTCATCGAAAATTGGATGGGCATGGGGCATCGGGCATTAATGTGCCTATTGACTACTGACTACTGACCGAGAATTTCAAAGGTGGTACAAGCCCCCGGATTTATCCGTGGAATCAATCCAAAATCCCAAATCCCAAATCTAAAATCGAATGACTTCTTGTGCTCGATCGCACGACTGCCAAATTGTCAACCCCAAACCCAAATATTAAGTTTTGTAACAAATTCGTCGGCAAATCATCCTGGAGTGCGATCGGGCCAGAGGCAAGGCCTCAAGATCTGCATTCCCAGGCTCTGACTGAAAACGAGTCTAATCCTTGTGGGGTGGGCTTCCCGCCCGCCCAAAGATGCAAGTTAAACAACCACTGTTTAACTGCAAAATCAATCCCGACTAAAAAAATCGGGTATGGTTGACGCACTAATTTGACCGTGGTATTCTGCGAAAAGAGTTAACAAAAATTGCAAAACTGGAGAGTTTAGCTATGACCCAGGCGACCAGAACCCAATCCACAGTAGCAACCTTCACAGCCCTCAAGTGCAAAGAATGCGGCGCAGAGTACGAACTTCAAGCCAAACACGTCTGCGATTGCTGTTTTGGCCCGCTTGAGGTCAAGTACGACTACGACGCGATCCGCCGCACCGTTACCAGACAAACCATCGAAGCTGGCCCCAACTCGATCTGGCGTTACCGCGCATTTCTGCCAGTCGCTACAGATAACGTGATCGATGTCGGCACCGGCATGACTCCTCTAGTAAAATCCCACCGCCTAGCCCGCCGCCTGGGGATCAAAAATCTTTACATCAAAAATGATGCTGTCAATATGCCCACTCTCAGTTTCAAAGACAGAGTGGTGTCAGTTGCCCTCAGCAGAGCCAGAGAATTGGGTTTTACAACGGTATCCTGTGCCAGCACTGGCAATTTAGCTAACTCTACTGCGGCGATCGCAGCCCACGCCGGACTCGACTGCGTAGTCTTCATCCCCTCCGACTTAGAAGCAGGCAAAGTCCTAGGCACTCTGATTTACAATCCAACTGTCATGTCAGTTCACGGCAACTACGACCAAGTTAACCGCCTCTGTTGCGAAGTTGCTAATACACACGGCTGGGGATTTGTCAACATCAACTTGCGTCCCTACTATTCCGAAGGCTCGAAAACCCTCGGCTACGAAGTTGCCGAACAGCTAGGCTGGCAATTGCCCGACCACATCGTCGCCCCCCTCGCCTCCGGCTCTTTGTTCACAAAAATTTACAAAGGTTTTCAAGAATTCATCGAAGTCGGGTTAGTGGACGAGAAAAAAGTCCGGTTCAGCGGCGCTCAAGCTGACGGCTGTTCCCCCATCGCCCAAGCATTCCGCGAAGGCCGCGATTTCGTGAAGCCAATCAAACCCAATACAATTGCTAAGTCGCTCGCGATCGGCAATCCAGCAGACGGTATGTACGCCCTTGAAGTCGCCCGCAAAACAGGCGGCAACATCGAATCCGTCAGCGACACCGAAATCATCGAAGGCATGAAACTGCTAGCAGAAACCGAAGGCATCTTCACCGAAACCGCAGGCGGCACCACGATCGCAGTCTTGAAGAAACTCGTAGAAGCAGGTAAAATCAACCCCGACGAAACCACCGTCGTCTACATCACCGGCAACGGCTTAAAAACCCAAGAAGCCGTCCAAGGTTACATCGGTGAACCCATCACCCTCGAACCAAAACTAGAAGCCTTCGAGCGTGCCCTAGAACGTGCTCGGACACTTGAACGTTTAGAATGGCAGCAAGTTTCGGTTTAATCTGAAATCGGAAAAGATAGCCACCACACAAGATAATTTCTTTTTTGTGGAACAGGCATCTTGCCTGTTTCCGAAAGAAGTGCAAGATGTAAGTTCACTCTGACTAACTAAGTAACAACTAACAACCAACCATGACTGTTAAAGTTTTAATTCCCACACCACTGCAAAAATTCACCAACAATCAAGCCACAATAGAATGCGGCGGTGCAAACATTTCTGAACTGATTGAATCCCTCGAAACACATTGTCCCGGCATCAAAAAAAGCCTGTGCGATGAACAAGGAACACCTCGCAGATTTTTGAACTTCTACGTCAACAGCGAAGACATCCGGTTTTTGGAAGGTACAGAAACTGCTCTTAAAGATGGTGATGAAGTGAGTATTGTGCCGGCGGTTGCTGGTGGTTGATTTTTAACCGCAGATGTGGGCAGATGAACACTGATGAACGCAGATAGCTATCAAATCTATCTGCGTTCCTTTTCGTTCATCTGCGGTTGCAAGCGATTGATTCTCTAATTCTTCAATCCCCAATCCCCAATCGATTAGCCTTGGCTGTTTCTATCGTCAGAAATTTTTACTTGATTGAAATAAAAAAAATCGCCCTTTTTTTTCGGGTTAAATGCTTGACTTTCAGCATTTAATCAAGTACAATTAGATAATGGGAGTGGTGGCGTTTTTTTTATTCGTGCCACCACCCCCATTATCTAAATAATACCATGAAAAATCCATCAAAGTCAATAGGTAATCCTTCTTTTTTCTGGCCGATCACTCTTTGATATCCTATTGGCACTAACTCTGCACTTGAAATCAAAGTTTTAATTCCTCTGGTTCTTTAACCGCAGATGGGGGCAGATCAACACAGATGAACGCAGATAGCTATCAACTCTATCTGCTTTCCTTTTCGTTCATCTGCCGTTGAAATCGATTGATTCTTCAATCCCCAATCCCCAATCGATTAGCCTTGGCTGTTTCTATCGTCAGAAATTTTTACTTGATTGAAATAAAAAAAATTGCCATTTTTTTTCGGGTTAAATGCTTGACTTTTAGCTTTTCATCAAGTACAATTAGATAATGGGAGTGGTGGCGTTTTTTTTATTCGTGCCACCACCCCCATTATCTAAATAATACCATGAAAAATCCATCAAAGTCAATAGGTAATCCTTCTTTTTTCTGGCCGATCACCCCAAAAATGGGCGGAGCGAAGCGCAGGGTTGAAGCCCCGTCCTTATAGGACGGCTTTAATTGTAAAACTTTGTTGCAATATCAAATATCTTGTGCTAAATAGCTGAGAATTTAACAAGGCAAGTAAGCACAACCATCTACTTGTTCAAACGATTTCATAAGGTGAGACTCCTCGGTTGGATCGCTACTCGGCATTGCCGAGCCTGTCCAAACACGTAATAGTGAATTGTTGAGCGTACCTAACTGGATTATTGGTGGACTCAGAAAGCAATCTAAAAACAAAAGTAAGCGCAATTGCAATACTTCTCGTACCAGTAGTTGTTTTGAGCGTGTAGATGTGATTTGACAGCGCCTTTAAGACTCAAGTCTTAAGAATCTCCGTGGCTTGAACCCGGAGAGTGTCAATCTTTGATATCCTATTGGCACTAACTCTGCACTTGAAATCAAAGTTTTAATTCCTCTGGTTCTTTAACCGCAGATGGCGGCAGATCAACACAGATGAACGCAGATAATTATTAAATCAACTCTATCTGCGTTCCTTTGCTTTCATCTGCGGTTGCAAATCACGATCGCAACTAGGAAACGACGGAAGCTACTTGTGCAGCAGTCCTTGGACGCCGACGACCTGTTACTTTATTCACAGGGGCTGGTACTGGCGATGGCAATGATGATGGTACTGATGATGCTAGCTTGGGTGCTTCAATCGAAAGCTGAGTTTTTTGCACAATCTCCGATCGCACTGCTTCTTCGGGAATTTGCATCATGAATACTAGCAGCGGATTGCTTTGCAGTTGGCGGCGCAGCACTCGCTGAATTGCCTTTTCTATTTGGGTTTGCACTCCTACCCAGTCCACATTAATTTGTGAGTCAGCACCACTAGCAAGTAGGACGAATTCTGACCAGCGATCACTCAAAACTGTTTCAATGGTTTGAGTGATTAATCCGATTACCTCCGCGCGATCGGCTGATGTCACTACACCTTTTAAGTGGACTTCTGGCTTAGCAACTAATTTGCCTTCCCAATTCAAAGCCGCCGCTACTGTTACAACGCCGTCTCCGGCCAGTTGCTGACGTTCCTTGAGCACGTTCGCTTTGACTACGCCCGATCGAGAAGAATCTACTAATTCAATTCCTGAAGGCACTTTACCACTCACTCGCATCGAATTTTCGGTCAATTCTACGACATCGCCGTTGTCAATAATCACCATATTGCTAGCGGGAATGCCCATGCTTTGAGCCGTCTTGGAGTGCTGAACTAGCATCCGATGTTCCCCGTGAACCGGCAAGAAGAATTTGGGACGAGTCATGTTAATCATTAACTTTTGGTCTTCTTGACAACCGTGTCCCGAAACGTGAATGCCTTTGTCGCGCCCGTAAATTACATTGGCACCCAGCATCATCAATTTGTCGATCGTATTTACCACTGCGATCGTATTTCCCGGAATTGGGTTAGCTGAGAATATGACTGTATCGCCATTTCTGATTTTCAGTTCGTGATGTTCTCCGTTAGCAATGCGAGTCATCGCCGCCATCGGTTCGCCTTGGGAACCAGTCGTTAAAATCAAAACCTTGTCTTCAGGTAAATTGCGAATTTCTTTCAGCGGTTTGAAGATACTATCTTCGCATTTAATGTAGCCGAGATTGCGGCAGTGAGCGATGACATTCAGCATCGACCGGCCAACCACTCCTACATACCGATTGTTTTTCTTAGCCAATTCTAAAACAATTTGCAACCGGTGTACCGAAGAAGCAAAAGTCGTCAGCAGTACCCGTCCCGTTGCTTGAGCGATAATTCTGTCTAAATTCGGAGCAACAGAACGTTCTGAAGCCGTAAAACCAGGAACTTCGGAGTTAGTAGAATCGCTGATCAAGCACAGCACGCCTTTCTCGCCGTACTCCGCCAGCTTTTGCAAATCAAAATGCTCGCCGTCTACAGGAGTATGGTCAATTTTAAAGTCTCCCGTGTGGATCAAAATTCCCACCGGAGTGTGAATTGCCACCGTGAAACTGTCGGCCATCGAGTGAGTGTTGCGAATGTATTCGACTAAGAAATGTTTGCCAATTCTTACGGTATCGCGGGGTCTAACTGTCCTCAATTCTGTGCGGTGAGACACTCCGGCTTCTTCCAGTTTTCCGGCTAGCAAAGCCATCGCCAAACGCGGCCCGTAAATCACCGGAATTTCAAATTCTTTGAGGTGATAGGGGATGCCGCCAATGTGGTCTTCGTGACCGTGAGTCACGATCATACCTTGAATTTTGTGGCTATTTTCCCGCAGGTAAGTCATGTCTGGGAGGACTATATTTACCCCGTGCATTCCATCTGTCGGGAATGCTAAACCTGCATCCAAAAGAATTATTTCATCGCCGTACTCGAACACACAAGTGTTTTTACCGATTTCGTGCAGCCCGCCGAGGGGAATAACTTTTAGAGCCTGTGCAGTTGTATTTCTGATCATGCGTATCCTTTGTTAGTTATTTTGTTATTTGTCTGTTGTCTGTTGTCTGTTGTCTGTTGTCTACTGTCTTTTGTCGTCTTCTGTTCGTTGATGGGGGCGATTTTTTCCAAAATATTTGTGGAAAAATCCCCTACGGGTTTTCCTCTCCCGTACAGTCAGTTGTCTTCCGCCTTCATTCTTTAATCTTCAGTCTTTAATCCTTGACTATTAGCTACTTACTAACAGTTAATTACTAATCACTGATGACTCAGAACTAATGACTGATGACAACCAAATATTTAGTTGTCTGAAAACTCGCGATCGCCTGTCTACCTAGCTGATA
>DMYK01000186.1:2264-2725 GCA_003483675.1 Microcoleaceae cyanobacterium UBA11344 | reverse complement strand
ATATCTTCAAATCGGGAAATTGCAAATAAAATAAATCCTGCTATTAATGGCAAGTAAGAAGTGGTGATGATGAACCTCCAAAACTTAACTGCGTAAACGATGATTCCACTCGCATAACACAAATAAATTAATTTCTTAGATACCCCTAAACCAGAAAGAATCAAAGTCATCCGAAATCGGTCATCCAGAAAAAACACTCCCAGCAATAAAGCACTAAAAAATAAGAAGCTCTCGGCTCGACTGCGGGATTTGTTTTGGCGAAGCACTCCGAAAGTAAATGCACAAGTTGTGACGGCGATGCACCACAGGACTTCGGAAACTCCTGTTAAAATGCCTTCGTAAGGGAACCAGAAATTAAACGGATCGCTAAACAGGCGTTCAAGTCCATCTCCCTTGTTTTTGACTTTGGCATATATGCTCAGTCCACCCAACATGAGTATAGTCAGAGTGTTGAAAGCGAC
>DMYK01000186.1:513-2234 GCA_003483675.1 Microcoleaceae cyanobacterium UBA11344 | reverse complement strand
TTGGGAATTTGATCAAATAAAGGCTGGTGCTTCATAGAAAATGTCTCCAAGTAATAGAGGGCTTTACTTATTAAGCGGTAGCCAAACCACGAATGTAGTGCCGCGATCGGTGGGATATAAATGAGACCCCACAGAGGGTAGCCATTCAGGATTGACTGGGGAAAATACTTCTATGTCTCCTTGCATTTGGCGGACTAAATCGCGGGCGATCGCTAAACCTAATCCTGTTCCGGGAATTTCTGTCTGCGCTTTTTCTCCCCGGTAGTGCCGCTCAAATAAATGCTCTAAATCCTGCGGGGGAATTCCCGGACCGGTGTCGCTGACAGCAACTGCTATGGCCTGCCTTTTGCTGTAGGCGCTGCGATCGCCGAACACTGTCTTGTACCCTACTTTAATATAAATTTGGCGCTCGGCAGGAGTGTATTTCAAAGCATTGTCAATTAAATTGCTCAAAACTTCCCGCAAAGCTTTAGGATTAGCTGAGACTGGTGGCAAATCCACAGGAAGATCGGCCAGCAATTTCAGGTGTCTTTCATTGGCGATCGCCTCGGCTGAAATTAACAGCGGTTTTAAAACTTCTGCAACCGAACAGGATGCCTCTACATTCGGCGCAGGTGACAGCGA
The DNA here is from genome assembly GCA_003483675.1 of Microcoleaceae cyanobacterium UBA11344. Lineage (GTDB taxonomy): Bacteria > Cyanobacteriota > Cyanobacteriia > Cyanobacteriales > Microcoleaceae > Microcoleus. Next base: position 1,610 of record DMYK01000186.1, on the reverse strand, counting down.
CAGAGGAGAATGGGGAATTAATCCAAGATTGGACTTTGCCCTGTCTGAAGTGCCAGATGGCAGTCTCAAATTCGCTTCGCCTGTGTCAACGGTTCGATCGAACTGTAACAGCAACTCTTGCAAGCGAGCGCTCTCCCGGACAATACTAGAAGCTACATCGCGGTTTCTGTCTTCCGGCACCAGCCGCCTCATCAACAGTTGGCCAAAAGTTCGCAACGCTGTCAGCGGACTTTTGAACTGGTGCAGCAAATTGTGCATGGTTTCGTAAATCTGAGCTTGGAGTTGATGCTGTTGGCGCAATTCCTGCTGCATCCACTGCGATCGCTGGTCTAAAATGCAAGCCAGGGCCAAGGTGCGAGCAATTTGTTGCATAGTCGCCTCCTCTCGCTCGTTCCAAGGCCTGTCTTGCCTACCGCTGACCAGAAGTCCCATCACTGCTCCCTCGTGAATCAGAGGTGTCACAATTTGCCGACGCTGCTGCCACACATTCTCCGGGCCTTGGCACTGATTGGAATTGCTTTGAAAACCTGGCAGTGACTCTGGGGCGATCGCCCCCATCGTTGATGCTTCCTGACTCCGAACCCTCGACGCCGGCAGCCTGGGCATCGGCGACGAGGCCGAGGGGACGGGAGATTGTAGCCTCAACTCCTGATTTTCTTGCCCTTGGACAGAGGTTTCTGGATAAACTGCGATCGGCACCAACTTGGCCTCGCTGCCTTCTACCAGTTCTTCAGTCAGGTATACGGCGCTGAATGTTGCTCCCAAACTGACGGAGATCGCCACCTGCGATCGGCAAAGCTTCACAAATTCTGAACTAGCTGGCATTACCATGAGCGCCACATTAAGATATCTAACGGAATTCTCAGTAAATTACAACTTGTCAATCGCCGATTACAGATGAGAACTGCCAAATTCCAGGTTTCTGCCGCTCCCTGACTGGTGAAGCCTCTCGATCGCGTACTGAGCGCTCTTCGGCACCCTGAGCAACGGCAAACCTCTCTACGTCTACCTTTCACAACTACCCAACCTTTTTCTGGTTTGAACTTTCGGCCCACCTCACCTCAACAGCAACACTTTTGTGAATAACTACCAATGTT
>DMYK01000186.1:0-281 GCA_003483675.1 Microcoleaceae cyanobacterium UBA11344 | reverse complement strand
GCTTTGCTGTTGGTCAAACGAAACGAGCATACCACCGATCGATACTTCTGGGCTGAAAAAGGTTTATTTGGAGCTCAATACGTAGAAGAAAACCATTTCTTGTTTCCCAGCTTAAAGCTGATGTTGGAATCCACCGCAGAAAAAATCTCTGCGGTGTCAGCTAGTCGCGCTTAGCTGAGTTGTTTATCGAAGAGGCCGTTCTCAAAACATTGACCAAAAAACTGGGATACAAGCCCCGTACTTCTAGGACGGCTTTTTGCTAGAATACAGATAGTCGCCAC
>DMYK01000146.1:2855-3905 GCA_003483675.1 Microcoleaceae cyanobacterium UBA11344 | reverse complement strand
GTCGTTTCCGTCTGGAGTAATTACAATTGAGGGCGGCAATCGTTTGCTTTTATACAAATCGTGAAGCACAGAAGTAACAGCAGCTTTGTCTTGATAAGCGCGTGCATCTCCGTGTCCCCCTTGTAACAAAAAAATGACTGGATAGCGCTGTTTGGGATTTTTTGCGTACCCTGGAGGTAAAATTAAGCCGTAAGTGCGCTCTGAATTCATAGCTGTACTTTTATATGTTTTCAGTTCCAAATTCAAGTTGACATCGGTGACTACTTTCGGAGGGTCTAACTGAGGTACTCCTGCGATAAAAACGTACCAATATCCAGTTCCGCCTAAGAGGAGGACAGTAACTGTACCGACACCCAAAACTTTTCCGATCCATTTAGGCATATTTTTTTGTTATTTGTTATTTGTTATTTGTTATTTGTTATTTGTTGTTTGTTACATATAAAATTATTAATGCCCAATGCCCAATGCCCGATGCCCCATTCCCCATTCCCAACAAAATGATTTACCAAAATCCTACCCCTACAGTTGATATTATCATCGAATTAGCCGATCGCCCCCACCGCCCGATCGTACTCATCGAACGTCGCAATCCTCCCTATGGCTGGGCTATCCCCGGCGGCTTCATGGATATGGGAGAATCAGCAGAAACAGCGGCTAAACGCGAAGCTCTCGAAGAAACAGGATTAAAGGTAGAATTAATTGAGCAATTCTACGTTTATTCTGACCCAAATCGCGACCCCCGCCAACACACTATCAGCGTTGTATTCTTAGCTTCCGCAACGGGAATTCCTGAAGCCGCTGATGATGCTAAAAATTTAGAAGTTTTTGAATCTTGGCAAATTCCTGCTGAACTTTGTTTCGATCACGATCGCATTTTACGAGATTATTGGCGATATCGTCATTATGGATTGCGCCCGCAATTGGAAGCATAGTTTTGAGTGGTAGTTAGTAGGGTGCGCAATGCGCACCTTACCGCTACCGAGTTAGTAGGGTGCGCAATGCGCACCTTACTGGAAGCATAGTTAGTAGTTAGTAGGGTGCGCAATGGGC
>DMYK01000146.1:0-2736 GCA_003483675.1 Microcoleaceae cyanobacterium UBA11344 | reverse complement strand
GGTGCGCAATGGGCACCTTACCACTACTGAGTTAGTAGTGCGCAATGGGCACCTTACCGCTACTGAGTTAGTAGTGCGCAATGCGCACCTTACCGCTACTGAGTTAGTAGTGCGCAATGCGCACCTTACCACTACCAATTTTATCCGTGGGGTCAATTCTTCAATCCTCCAATCCCAAATCCAAAATCCCAAATCCTCTCATCCAAAATCCCAAATCCAAATGGCAATCTTGACAATATTAGGCGGAGGTGCTTGGGGCTCAGCCTTGGCCAATCTAGCAACTAAAAAAGGTAATCAAGTTCATTTGTGGTCGCGCCGCAGTTCTTTTGAGCTAGACTCTGTTATAACAAGTACGGATATTGTTGTTTCGGCAGTTTCGATGAAAGGGGTGGCCGCCACAGTCGATCGACTTTTGGCTTTACAGTTAAGTCCTAGTACAATTATAGTTACTGTTACCAAAGGTTTAGACCCCGCGACTACGCGCACTCCTTCTCAAATTTGGCAGAATGCTTTTCCTCATAATTCAATTGTCGTACTTTCCGGGCCAAATCTTTCTGAAGAAATTCAGCAGGGATTGCCGGCTGCAACGGTAGCTGCTAGTTTTGATTTGTCGGCGGCTAAGCAAGTGCAAAATACCTTCAGTTCCGAAACTTTTCGGGTTTATGTCAATCAAGACCCCCTGGGAACTGAGTTAGGTGGAACCCTAAAAAATGTATTTGCGATCGCCGCTGGTGTTTGCGACGGTTTACAATTAGGAACTAATGCTAAATCTGCTTTGCTAACTCGCGCTTTACCAGAAATGATTCGAGTTGGCGTTCGTCTGGAAGCTAGGGCAGAAACTTTTTATGGTTTGTCTGGTTTGGGAGATTTACTCGCTACTTGCAATAGTTCTTTGTCGCGCAATTATCGGGTTGGTTTCGGATTGGCACAAGGCAAATCTTTAGAGCAAATTTTGCACGAATTGCAGAGCACTGCTGAGGGAGTTAATACTACCAATGTGTTGATTGATTTAGCTAATCAACGGGGCATTGAAGTGCCTGTTTCTCGTCAAGTTTATCGCTTATTAAATGGTGAAATTACTCCCAAACAAGCAGTTTTGGCGCTGATGGAACGCGCTTTGAAGCCGGAGTAATATCCTGTCCGATAGCGTAGGTTGAAGAATGTTTTTGATGCTGTAGGGGCGGGTTTTACCAACCATAATTGTTGAAAACTAAGAATCTCATAAACCCGCCCCGCCCATACACGAAGGATGCAACCGGACATGATATAAGCCGGATCAATGCTATTTACTTAGCGCCATAATAAAAAGCGATTTCTTTCTCTTTGAGCGGTGCAAAGTCGGCGGCGATCAGCATTTGATCTAGTTCTGCTTGAGGAAGGTGTTTGACACCGATGCGGACAATGCGCGATCGCATGGTATTTGACACGCCACTGCGCTGTCTCCCCGCTTCTAACCCCATCACTTGCTCGTAAAGGTCTAATTTGGCCTTGGGAATCGGAGTGCCGTCAAAATCGATGCCAGAGGCGATCGCAATATCGATCGCATCTGCACCAGTTGTAGATTGAGCCGCTGAGTTTGTTTCTTCAGACATTGTGCTGTGTTATCCAAGTTTGCTGTGCAAGCATTTTATCAGAGAAGCTACAAAGCAGCCGCTGCTAACACTCAAGTCGGTTCGAATTGAGAATTCCAGAGCCACACAGCACCACATTACCAGCCGAGGGTTCTGCTTAATTGATAAGTTTTTATTATCTTAATAATTGCAAATACTTATCATTAACTGTGGCGATTTTTGTGAAAAAAGCTTTAAACTGAACTCAAGTTATTGCTATTTATTATCAACTACTTAAGTGGCGTTTGTGTTTACATAGGAGAGGGATTAATGAAGAACAGGTTAAAAGTGCTGGCAAGTGCTAGCGCGGTATTCTTGCTGCTAGGGGGTTTGACGGCTCATGCAGTGGGAGTCGGACAAAAGGCGATCGCGCAACAAACTCCCCAGGGCGATCGAGATTGGAGAGCACAAGCTCCCATAAATCGCATTAGAATCGTCTTTGCTAACCGCAGAGATGCGACTGATTTGCAAAACAAAGCCAATCAAGTAGCGCAAATACTCTCAAAAGAAATCGGAATACCCGTAGAAGCAGTCATCGGCGACGAAACCGCAGCCGTCGAAGCTTTGAGAGCAGACAGAGCAGATGTGGCATTTGTAGCAGGGCGGGCCGCCTTAAAAGCAGAACAATTAGCAAAAGCACGAATGTATTTAGCGGAAGTTCGCAGCGATTATTCCGGCGGAAATACCTACGATTCTGTATTTGTAGTGCGTCAAGACAGCCCCCTGCGTCCGAAAAGTTCCACAAAGCAAACCCTCGAACAATTGAAAGGCAAAAAAATGGCTTTCACCTCTCGAACTTCCGGTTCGGGATTTATTTTCCCAGTCGGAGAATTGGTGGGTCAAGGATTAGTTTCAGGGCCAGATAGATTAGAAACTTTCTTCGGAAACGTCACCTACGGAGACGGTTACGGGAGCGCTTTGCAAGCAGTTTTAAAAGGTCAAGCAGAAGTTGCAGCCGTCTCAGAATACGCTTTGCTACCACCTTGGATTACAGCAGCAGAAGGTAAACAATTGCGAGTGCTGCAACAAATTCCCGGAGTTCCCGCCCACGGAATTGTGATAGACGATCGCATTCCAGAACCGATGCGAGAAAAGGAGATTAATGCTTTCCTGAAGTTAAACGAGC
>DMYK01000017.1:2403-3572 GCA_003483675.1 Microcoleaceae cyanobacterium UBA11344 | reverse complement strand
TTCCGCTGGATCAAGCAACCCCAAGTCATTGGAGAAATCGTAGCCGGAATTATGCTCGGCCCGTCTCTGTTTGGTTTGGTAGCCCCAGATTTAGCAGCAGCAGTTTTTCCAGCAGAGGCCGTCCCCTTCCTCAACGTGCTATCGGAAATTGGGCTAATATTTTTCATGTTTTTGATTGGTTTGGAACTGAATCCGAAGTACCTCAAAAGCAACTTAAACACAGCAATTTTGACTTCCCACGTCAGCATTCTCGTGCCATTTTCCCTGGGAAGTTTGCTAGCACTGCTACTGTATCCGATCGTCTCGAATAGCAGCGTTTCTTTTACTGCCTTTGCCCTATTTTTGGGGGTGGCGATGTCAATTACAGCATTTCCGGTACTGGCAAGAATCATTACCGAACACAACTTGCAGAATACCAAATTGGGGACGCTAGCCCTGACTTGCGCGGCGGTAGACGATGTGACAGCTTGGTGCTTGTTAGCAGTGGCGATCGCGGTTACTCGCACTAATTCAATGATCGGCGCTTTGCCAACAATTTTTGAAGCCTTAATTTATATCGTTTTCATGCTCACCGTAGTCCGCTGGTTCTTGCAGCGGCTTTCCAAACACTACAACCGCACCGGCAGATTAACTCAGTTAGTGCTGGCCGGAATTTACATGGGAGTTGTAGCATCTGCCTTAATTACTGAATGGATTGGAATTCACTTAATCTTCGGTGCATTTTTGCTGGGAGTTGCCATGCCAAAAAATGCGGGATTAACCAGAGAATTAGCCGAAAAAACCGAAGACTTTGTACTAATATTTCTGCTGCCAATATTTTTTGCTTACAGCGGTTTACGGACTCAAATCGGCTTGCTCAATACTCCAGAATTGTGGTTGCTATGCGCCACTGTTTTAGGAGTAGCAATTATTGGCAAATATGTCGGTACTTACGCGGCTGCTAGAGTTTGTGGCATCAGCAACCGCGAAGCTTCAGCCCTGGGATGGATGATGAATACTCGTGGTTTGACCGAATTAATTGTGCTGAATATCGGTCTTTCTCTGGGGGTGATTTCGCCGCTGCTATTTACAATGTTAGTCATCATGGCTTTGGTGACAACTTTTATGACTTCGCCGCTGTTGGAGTGGACTTATCCGAAACGGCTGATTCGGTTAGATATTTCAGAATT
>DMYK01000017.1:0-2379 GCA_003483675.1 Microcoleaceae cyanobacterium UBA11344 | reverse complement strand
AATAAGGAATTGCTGCCAACTTATCGAATTTTAGTACCAGTTGCTAATCCCAGCACCCAGAAAGGTTTGCTGCAACTAGCGGTATCGCTGGCGCAGCCGGCAGTGGGTATGGGTGGTAGCGATTTACAGTCGGCGGCGGTTCATCCTCTGAGTTTGATAGAATTAAGTGAGGATTATGCTTTTGAAAGTACGCCTGCGGAAGCCGATCGCATTATCCAAGAGCGCCTAGGGAAATTATCAGAGTTGATTGAGAGTTTGCAGCCTCCAGAAGCTCGGAAATTGGTGCATCCGATCGTTCGTGTTACTAATGATGTGGCGCGGGAAACTGCACAAATTGCCGAACTAGACCGCGCTGATTTAATCTTAGTAGGATGGCACAGACCTACTTTTAGCAGCAACCGTTTGGGAGGACGTGTCGGTCAGATTTTGAGCACTGCTAAAGTGGATGTAGCAATTTTTGTTGACAGAGGCCGGGAACGGTTGAATAATTTGCTAGTGCCTTACGCGGCAAATATTCACGACGATTTGGGATTAGAATTGGCACTGAGACTGTTAGTTAATAGCCAGGAACGCCGTTTGACGGTGCTGCGGGTGGTAGTTAACGGTGAAGCTGAAAACGAGCTCAGTTACGAGTTTCGGCGAGTGATTGAGCAGTTGCCGGTTGAGGTGCGATCGCGCATTGAAACCCCGATTGTGGAGGCGGCGGAGCCAATTCAAGCTGTGGTGGCGGCTTCTGCTAATGCTGATTTGACTATTGCGGGTACGAGTCGGGAGTGGGGAATTGAGCGCCAAACTTTGGGACAATATACTGATGAATTGGTCGTTCAGTGTCATTCTTCGTTGTTAATTGCGCGGTGTTACGTTAAAGTGCGATCGCACTTGACTTCGGTACTGCCTCAAATGTAGTTAGTTGACAGTTGACTGTTAACGGTTGACGGTTGACGGTTGTCAGTTGTTATTGGTTATTTGTGATTGGTTATTTGTGAGTTGCTACCAAATACCAATGCCCAATCCCTCCGCTTCGCCCAATTACCAATTCCCCATTCCCAAAAATATGAATCAATTAAACGTCAAATTGTTGACATTTTACGGTATTTCTATCGCCTTCGTTGCCATACTTTTTAAAGTCGTAACTGCCTACGGCGAAACAAATTTGAAAGCTGCTCCTGCAATTGCGGGAAGTTATCGCTTTGATGCTCAAAATTTGCCCGAATGTTTGAAATCTGACTCGTTGGTGTTGACAATTGAGCAATCAGGGGTTTATTTGAGCGGAAATTTGAAGTCAGACAACAGCTCTGTGGATGGCAAAAAAACTGCTGAGGAGAAACCTTCTCTAATTGGCAAGTGGGAAAATCAAGGGTTGAATTTATCCGGTGTGGTTCCCAATTTAACAGGTTGTGGCGAGTCAACAAGCAGCGGTAGTCAAAAGAGTGTGGTGAAACTGCGAGGAATTGTGGAGGGAGAAAGCTTGAAAGGAAAAATTAGTCTGGTTGAGAATGCCGCGGCTACTGATTTTACTGCCCAAAGAGTAGTGGTGACGAAACAGGAGCATCAAGGACATTGATAGGGGACTCTGCTACTCTGGCACTCGATCGCCTGCAATGACCGCTTGCTGCTAGATTGAAAATACACAGTAAAGTGAATGATAAAAATCAAGTATCTCAGAGGAGTNNTCCTTGGTTGAGAATTTCTCATGCTGGAGCCCCTCTGTGCCCGTATAGTTTTTTTGGAATATATGTTGCCGTGATCGTAATGCCGTTAGAAACTTCGCTTACCGAGTCAAACCCGTTGATTTTAGACAGTTTGCCAGATTTGTCGCCCTCCGATGACGGATGTCCCCGCCGCGCCAGATTGCAAATTGACCTGATGTTGTTGGCGATCGAAGCCTTGTATCTCGGAGGTGCTGAAGAAATGCTGGCAGTGTCAAAGGAACTAGAATTGGCAGGAATTATCAAAAATCGGGTTGCCCTTTGGCTGCTGCGTAATACTAACCCGCTGCGTCGCTATACTCAGCGTCGCTCCCTGACCTCAATGGAGGCAAAAGCGCTGGTGGCGATCGCCTGCAATTTGGCGCGCAAGCTAACAGCGACAATTCGCCAGTTGCTGCAAGACTCCCAGCAGTTGCGATCGAGAAATATCCCCTTCAACCAGCACTTACCGCTGGCGGAGTATTTAGAACGCTTTCGAGCTCACTTTCGATCGCGCATGAACCCCAAGCGATCGGTAGTAGCAGCTTACGACACCGACGACAAGCTCGATGAACTAGCTTTGAACTTATTGAGCAAACTGCTATTTTGTACAGGCACTGCCGGAATGCAGCGCTTCTGGGTTAGCCTGTTTGATGGAGAGGTTGAGTAAGTCAGGAACTCAGGGAGTCAA
>DMYK01000149.1 GCA_003483675.1 Microcoleaceae cyanobacterium UBA11344 | reverse complement strand
AAAATCCATCGTTAATCTTGTCCAATTACCAATTACGAACCTATGCCCCGTCGCCAAGACTTAAAAAAAATTCTGCTAATTGGTTCAGGCCCAATTGTGATCGGCCAAGCGTGCGAGTTCGACTATTCGGGAACCCAAGCTTGCAAAGCTTTGCGAGAAGAAGGTTATGAAGTGGTGCTGGTGAATTCCAACCCTGCAACGATTATGACCGATCCAGAAACAGCCGATCGCATCTACATCGAACCTCTGACACCGGCTATCCTCGAACAAATCATCGCCAAAGAAAGACCTCAAGCAATTTTACCGACAATGGGCGGTCAAACGGCGCTAAATTTAGCAGTTACATTAGCTAAAAGTGGCGTTTTGGACAAATACAAAGTTGAGTTAATTGGCGCTAAGTTGCCGGCCATTGAAATGGCAGAAGACCGACTGTTATTTAAAGAAGCGATGGCGCGAATTGGTGTCGCTGTTTGCCCTTCGGGAATTGCGAATCATCTCGATGAAGCCAAAGCAATTGGTCACCAAATCGGTACTTATCCTTTAATTATTCGCCCTGCTTTTACAATGGGAGGCACGGGAGGTGGCATTTCTTACAATCAAGAAGAGTTTGAAGAAATGGCACAAGGCGGCATTGATGCTAGTCCGGTATCGCAAATTCTGATCGAACAATCTTTGATTGGTTGGAAAGAGTATGAACTGGAAGTGATGCGGGATTTGGCAGATAATGTGGTGATTATTTGTTCGATCGAGAATCTTGACCCGATGGGCGTTCACACCGGCGATTCGATCACAGTCGCGCCGGCTCAAACCCTCACAGACAAAGAATATCAGCGATTGCGGGATGCTTCGATTAAAATCATTCGCGAAATCGGAGTTGAAACCGGCGGTTCTAACATTCAATTTGCCGTGAATCCCGTAAACGGGGATTTCATCGTCATTGAAATGAACCCCCGCGTTTCCCGTTCCTCTGCTTTGGCCTCGAAAGCAACTGGTTTTCCCATTGCGAAAATGGCTGCAAAATTAGCAGTAGGCTACACGCTGGATGAAATTTCTAACGATATTACGAAGAAAACTCCTGCTTGTTTTGAACCCACAATTGACTACGTGGTGACCAAGATTCCCCGATTTGCCTTTGAAAAGTTCCCCGGTTCCGAACCGACTCTGACAACGCAAATGAAGTCAGTTGGAGAGGTAATGGCGATCGGGCGTAGCTTTAACGAATCGTTCCAAAAAGCCCTGCGGGGATTGGAAACAGGCCACGCAGGTTTCGGGTGCGACAAACCGGAAAAATTGCCGAGTTTGGCACAAATTCGCGCCGGATTGCGGACGCCAAATCCCGATCGCATTTTTACAGTTCGCCACGCGATGATGATGGGAATGTCGGTGGAAGAAATCTTCGAACTCACAGCAATTGACCCCTGGTTTTTGGACAAAATGCAGGAATTGCTGGAAACTGAAAAGTTCCTGAAGCGGACGCGGCTCAAGCAGTTGACAAAAGAGACAATGTTTGAAGTAAAGCAGTTGGGATTTAGCGATCGCCAAATTGCTTACGCGACAAAAACATCAGAAGATGAAGTTCGCACTTACCGCAAACAATTAGGCGTAATACCGATTTACAAAACAGTTGATACCTGCGCCGCTGAGTTTGAAGCCTTGACTCCTTATTACTATTCTACCTACGAAGTGGGAGCAGCAATTTGGGAATTTGGCGATGAAGAAAAGAAGATTTCGCTCCTTGCTCAAAGTCTCGCGCCGGAGTCGGAAGTTTTGCCTTCTACTAAGCGAAAAGTGATGATTTTGGGCGGCGGGCCGAACCGGATCGGACAGGGGATTGAGTTTGATTACTGTTGCTGTCACGCTTCCTATTCCCTGGGAGAAGACGGGTTTGAGACAATTATGGTCAACTCGAACCCGGAAACGGTTTCGACCGATTACGATACGAGCGATCGCCTGTATTTTGAACCGCTAACTAAAGAGGATGTTCTCAACATTATCGAAGCGGAAAATCCCGAGGGAGTAATTATTCAATTTGGCGGACAAACCCCGCTGAAATTAGCGATTCCTTTGCAAAAAGCTCTCGAAAATCATCCAGATGTACAAACAAAAATCTGGGGAACTTCGCCGGATTCGATTGATACTGCTGAAGACAGAGAAAGGTTTGAAAAGATTCTGCGGGCGTTGAATATTCAACAAGCTGTTAACGGTTTGGCGCGCAGTTTTGAGGATGCTTTAATAGTAGCTCAACGGATCGGGTATCCGGTGGTGGTGCGCCCCAGCTACGTGTTAGGCGGGCGAGCAATGGAAATTGTTTATTCCGATACAGAATTGGAACGCTACATGACTTATGCCGTACTGGTAGAACCGGAGCATCCGATTTTAATTGACAAGTTCTTGGAGAATGCGATCGAGGTGGATGTAGATGCGATCGCCGATGCGGAGGGAAATGTCACCATCGGCGGCATTATGGAACACATTGAAGAAGCGGGAATTCACTCCGGCGACTCAGCTTGTTCTATCCCTTACCAAACGCTTTCCGAGGAAGCTTTGGTAACAATTCGCCACTGGACAATAGAATTAGCAAAAGCCCTAAAAGTGATCGGGTTGATGAACATTCAATTTGCCGTTCAAGGAAAGGAAGTTTTCATTTTGGAAGCCAACCCGCGCGCTTCTCGAACAGTGCCTTTTGTCTCGAAAGCGATCGGAGTTCCCCTAGCAAAAATAGCGTCGCTGGTAATGTCGGGCAAAACATTGGAAGCTTTAGGTTTTACTAAAGAGATTGTACCAATTCACGTTTCAGTGAAAGAGGCCGTACTACCGTTTGCCAAGTTCCCCGGAACAGATACTTTGTTGGGGCCAGAAATGCGATCGACCGGCGAAGTCATGGGAATTGACACAGATTTTGGCAAGGCATTTGCCAAGGCTCAATTGGGCGCGGGACAACTGATGCCGCTATCGGGAACAGTGCTGGTTTCGATGCGCGATCGGGACAAATTAGCAGTTGTACCAGTTGTCAAGGAATTCTTGGAATTAGGTTTTCAAGTAGTAGCAACTCACGGCACCCGCAAAGTTTTGCGAGAGCAAGGTTTAGATGTAGATTTGGTGTTAAAACTCCATGAAGGGCGGCCGAATTTGTTGGATTCGATCAAGAATGAGAAAATCCAAGTAATTATCACCACACCTTCCAGTGAAGAGTCACGCGCCGACGGAATCTTTATCCGCCGCACTGCTTTGACTTACAAAATCCCGATCATCACCACCATTGCCGGTGCGAAGGCGACGGCTGCGGGAATTCGATCGCTCAAATCTCACCCGATGGAGATCAAAGCAATTCAGGACTATTAAATCCAAATTCTTAAGAACAGGCTTTCCGGCCTGTTCCACAAAGAGTGAATTGGATTGTGGGGTATCCTGCCCGCCCATCAAAAGCTTTAGTCCAAACGTTTAATTTCCGATTCCTGATCTTTTTCGAGAATGCCACTATCCAGCATCAATCTCGGCCAAACTAACAAGAAAAAACCCATCCAAGCCAATAACGGTATCGCCACTAAAACAGTAATCCAAACAGTTTTCAAGAAAAACAAACTCCCGCTAATCAGGCTAATTCCTGTTAAAAGGATCGACCAAGGCTGACACCACCAAGGTTTATAATTCCAAGGACTAACAGGTTTTTGTTCGGAAACAGATTTCATAATTTTAGTAAGTTTTGCGGAGGCCTAATTTAAACATTCATCACCTGTTCTGCTGTCAGCATTAATTCTGGAAAAGTCCGCGACACAATTCGTTCACTGCCTTTAAAGGCAGTTTTTTGATAATTGCCGTCTGCATCCAAAAGGTAAACAAATACAGTCGGAACTTTCGGATTTCCCAGGAAATCTCTGCTGCCAATTGCTAAGTAATCGACTATCCAATATTCTAAAATTCCCAAACGCCGATACTCGTCCAATTTGTCAATGTAATCGTCATCCCAGTTTGTTGATGTTACTTCCACTGCCAATTGAATTGGTTCCCGCAAAGCAGCATAAGCAGAACGGTTCGATCGCCACAAATCGCGATCGATTACACCTACATCAGGTCTCCGGCCTTGTTCAATTCCAGCTTTACTTACAGTTCTGATAGCTGGCGAGAGCCTGACGACATAATTTAAGCTTAGCCGTTTAATTTCATCTTTAAATGAGTCAGACGTAAAATCAGCAACATCATCATGATTTCTTGTGGCATTCATCTCTACAATTTCTCCGTTTACCAGTTCATAGAGTCCATCTTCTGGACATTCTACAAGGAATTGGTCAAAGGTCAATTTTTGGGTGACTGTTGCAATCATAAGATTTCCCCTTATTTGGCAGGAATACTATTAGTCTATATTAGCACAGCCCGTAGTGAATTGCTTTTTTTGACCGCAGATGAACGCGGATGAGTGCGGATGAGTGCGGATGAGGAAAAGCTCGATCGCCCTTCTGATATTTGGCACTGATATTTGACACTGATATTTGACACTGATATTTGACACTTATGGTAAAATGCGATCGACATAGCAATTGCAGTTCCATAGGTTGCTAACTTGCTAGGGTAGAAAGTAGCAAACCTAAAAATCAAGCCACTCGCGGGGAAGACAGATGAGACTAGACGAAGCCGTAGAATTTGCCGAAAACCCAGAGCCGCGTTGTCCCTGCGTCCTTTTGTTGGACACCTCCGGCTCGATGCAAGGAGCCCCCATTGATGCCTTGAATGAGGGGCTGCAAACTTTTAGAGATGATCTGATTAGAGACGAACTGGCAAAAAAGCGAGTCGAAGTCGCGATTATTTCCTTTGACAACCAGATCAAAGTCGTGCAAGATTTTGTAACGGCCGATCAATTCGAGACGCCGCTGCTGATAGCACAAGGACAAACTCATATGGGTGGAGGTATTCAGCAAGCACTAGATCTGATCGCCGCCCGCAAATCTGAATATCGCAACAACGGGATTACTTATTATCGGCCGTGGGTATTTATGATTACTGACGGCGAACCCCAAGGCGAATCAGACGATGTTGTAGAAATAGCATCACAGCGGATTAAAGAGGAAGAAACTAACAAGCGCGTCGCTTTTTTTGCGGTGGGAGTCGAAGGTGCTAATATCGCCCGTCTCGCGCAAATTGTTGAGCGCACGCCTGTAAAATTGAGAGGATTGGACTTTAGGGAAATGTTTATTTGGCTGTCAGCTAGTATGCAGCGAGTTTCTCACTCAAAAATTGACGAACAAGTGGCTTTACCACCTCCGGGATGGGGAACAGTTTAGTTATCAGTTATTAGTCAGCAGTCATTAGTCATTAGCAATAAACTCTCTCAAAGTGACTCTAAAGCAATGAATGCAGACTAATGATTGATGACTAATAAACACTGATTGATGACTAATAACTACTGACTAATAACTAATGACTAATGACTCTGGACTATTGACTAATTGGCAAGTTATAGCGGCATCAGTGATAGGTACGAGTCATGAAAAGCGCTCGCAACCTTGTCAAGATGCCCATCAATGGCGGCTGTTGCCGAATGGTGTTTTGGCGGCAGCAGTTGCCGATGGTGCGGGTTCTGCAACCCTCGCAGAAGTAGGCGCTAAAATTGCTGTAGAAGCCGCTGTAGAAACGATTTGTCAGCAACAAGAAATGCTGCCTCAAACTGACGATGAATGGTATGTATTCCTGACAGCAACACTGCAAGTCGCGCGGGCGGCTGTGGAAGCAGAAGCAGCCGTGCGGGAAGTAGCAAGTAGAGATTTAGCCTGCACTTTGATTGCGGTTGTGGCTACACCAGAATTAATCGCAGTTGCTCAAATTGGTGATGGTGCAGCGGTAGCAGGTGATAGTGCAGGAAATGCGATCGCCCTGACTATACCTCCCTGCGGCGAATACATCAATGAAACTATTTTTTTGATTTCGCCGAATGCGATCGAAACAGCGCAATTTCAGGTACACCGGGAAAAAATGGCGCACTTAGCTGTATTTTCCGACGGGCTGCAAATGCTAGCTCTCAAAATCCCCGAAGGAACACCCCACGGCCCATTTTTTGCGCCTTTGTTTCGATTTTCTCGCGATTTTCAAGACGAAGTGGAAGCGAAACAACAGTTAGAATCATTTTTGCGATCGCCCCGAGTTTCCGAACGCACCGATGATGACTTAACATTATTGTTGGCAAGTTTTTCTAGTTAGGAAGTACA
>DMYK01000499.1:472-2939 GCA_003483675.1 Microcoleaceae cyanobacterium UBA11344 | reverse complement strand
TTCGATCGCCCCTGGCTTTTCGACTACTGTTGGTTGAATTGCTAATAGTTCAAAAATGCGATCGCTAGACGCTTCTCCCTGCTTGAAATCGCCGTAATTAGCAGTTGTAATGGCGATCGGATCAATTAACAGCGCCACTCCTGCTATGTAACTGATAAATTGAGTCCCTGTGAGATTACCTTGAGCAATTTGCCAACCTCCCAGGAAAAATAGCAAAATCACGCTAATTGCTTCTAGAAAGCCAACTACGACAAACTGAAGTGCTTTTACTCTTTCTGACAAATACTTAGCGCGGCGGTTTTGTTCCGCTTCTTCTGCAAAGCGGGAAATTTCGTATTCTTCAGCCACAAACGCTTTGATTAAACGAATGCCGCTGAATACTTCTGTCAGCAAAGCTGATAAATCAGAAATGCGATTTTGACTTTGCCGTGAGTAATTGAGCAATCTCTCTCCAAACCAGCCAATTAATATTGCCATCAGCGGTGCAATTATCAATGCACCTAAAGTTAATTGCCAGTTGAGATAAATCATATATCCCATTACCACAATTAGCTGCAAAATACAAGGAATAAACTGATGAAAAAATTTATTTATGACTTCGCCAATCCGGTCAATATCTTCAGTTAAACGATAGGATAAATCTCCTGTTTTGGCAGTTTCAAAGTAGCCTAGATTTAGATGTTGCAGGTGTGTATAGACTTTTTTTCGGAGTTCTAAAGCAATAGTCAAAGCAGCTTTTGCCATGAGCGTATCTTGGCCGTACTGGACTATACCGCGAATCAGAAATATAATCGCACTGAGTGCGGCAATTTGAGCGAATCCTTTTAAATCTCCTTTACCTACAAATTTTGCTGTTTCGCCAACTAGCCACGCTATGATCGGCCAAAACACGGTAAATACTAAGGTACAAGCTAATGCTTTACCGATGGTTTGTTTTTGCGGCCGGAGGTAGGGTAAGATTTGCCAATAAGTCGATCGAGTTTTCAAGATATTTTGCCCTCGCAAGTTCTGTGAGATTCTAAGCCAGAATATGATAGCAGCGATCGGGCAAATATCAAAAATCATTCTTGAGCATCTGCATGAGTTGCGCGTACCTGAGCCCCCGCGACAACTGCTCCCCGAAAGGTGGCGGACTTTCCCGGTTCAATAGCAACTGGTTGAGCCTCGATAAATCCGTTGTCAATTAAATTGCCTGATTCGTCTAAAACTTCATAGTTGACTTTGACATTTTTGACAATTTTACAGCCTTGATTGATGATTTTGCCACTGAAAAAAATGCCGTCGTAATTTACGTTAGTGATTGAAACTTTGGCGGCAATATTGGCACCTGGAATACAAGTTTGAGAATTTATTAATCCTGGTTTTTTTTCGCACAAATTGCCCAAGTTTACTATTTTGCCGTCTGATGTTTTCATGTAGCAAAACGGTTCGTCAATTTCGGAGTTTTGGGCCAGGAGATTTGCAGTATCTGCCAGCAAAGGGCGAGCTGATAGGAGCGCTGTTAGTAGAATTGATAAAGTCACGAGCCCATGTAAAATTTTCATTACTTTCAACGCTATTATTTGAGATACCCGACAACTTCTGCGAAGTCGGGGATCTGGGTATTCTGTTTTTTGAGTGGTTCGACTACGCACGCACCACCGTTGCTCACTTATCTTATAATCCTCTAATTCCCGTTCCCATAATTCTTAGCTCCCGGAACTTTTCGACTTGGACGACGACTGTTCAAACTGCTGGCAATTCGAGTTTTCAAAGCATTAGCCGAAGCTGTCAAGCCCAAGTCTTGCAAAATTTCCAAAGCCGCCCTTTGGCCAGTTTCGCAACCTCCTTCCATGTAACCTTGATTTTCTAGGGAAGTGTGTTCTCCGGCAAAATATAAGTTCCCAACTTGTTCGCCTTCTACTGTGTACATTTGCGTCCATTGTCCGACTAAATAGCAGGCATAAGAACCTTTTGAAAAACGTTCTCCCGGCCAAAAAGCTCGCACAGCTTTTCCCGTTCTTAAGTTTTTCACGCCGGGAAAGACTCTTTCAAATTGTCCTAAAAATCTTTGTGCTTGGTCTTCAGGAACTCCGCTACCCATTGCCAAACCTTGTCTGCCTCCGGTAAAATTAGTTACTAAACCGTTAGCAGTAGGAGCAAAAGGTGTAGCTTCCCAGGTGTTTTGAAATCCTAAGTCTGTAAACACAGAAGCAGTGGATTGATAAACTTCTCGCCAAATGCGGCTGCGGTAGCCAGTAACTAATTTAGAATTAGTACCGTAACCCAATTGCTCGATCGCCCGTCGCTTCGGTTGCGGCAAAGGCACATTGATCTTAACCTCTCGCAGAGTGCTGAAGGGCAAAGTTAACAAAACTCGCTCGTAAGTGCGATCGAAGGTACTTTGTCCCGATCGCAAACTGACTCGATAACGCCCATCCGGCAAAATAGTAATCGCTTCCAAAGCCGTTCCCACTTCGATCGAACC
>DMYK01000499.1:0-434 GCA_003483675.1 Microcoleaceae cyanobacterium UBA11344 | reverse complement strand
ATCGCTGTCGCCGTACAAACTAAAATTATCAGCTTGAGCAGCAATTAAAAACAACAAATTTAAGACCGACTGTTCCTCAACATCTCGACCATATTCCGTCACGTAAGCAATGCGGAGCAACTGTCTGATCACCGTGCTAGTCTCAGCTTTTTCTAGATATTCAGCAATTGAAATATTGTCTAATTTTTCGGCTGTTTCTGTAAAATCAAGATAGCTAATGTTACCTCCAACCGCCCGCAAATCTCCTTGAATCTTACTAGCTAGTGGTGCCAAATCTGCGATTAATTGCTGAACAGAAAATCGGCGTCCTTCCAAGAAAAAAGCATCCTTGACAAATCCACTCTGGACTTGAGCTAAGTCGATCGCCCGCAAGCCCAATTCCGTCGCCAGCGAAATCAAATTAGTATGGCCGCTATCAATAAATTCTCCTCCCA
>DMYK01000558.1:3689-4789 GCA_003483675.1 Microcoleaceae cyanobacterium UBA11344 | reverse complement strand
AAACTTTTATCCGCCGCCCAACTTAATGCTGAATGCAAGTCATCACCTCGCAATAGTTGGGAGTCATCTTGACAATGAGAATTCAGCCATGCTTTGATTGCTTCTGAGTAAGGCGAGAGTTTTTCTAAGTCTTTTTCTATTAAAAATTTGTTAAATACAGCTTGATAAATTGGATTAGAAAGTGTGAGTTTATCCCCGTGCTTGACGATTAATCCACTCAATCGCAATTCCATTTGTTCCGGGCTACCGTCGGGGACAATTTCAACTTGCTCTAAAATTTGTTTATATAATCCTAGTCGCCTCACAATGCGCTGATTTTCTCTAAACAGGCGATCGCGAATTGTAGACAAATGTTCCGGCACATCTTGAGTTTCCCAATTTTCCACGATTTTCAAACGCACTACTTTCTCAACCCACTCTTTAGCAGTGTAAATTTTATCTGTCTCCCCCCCGAATGTAGAGGCGGTGCCCCCTTGCCCGCCCTGGGGTAAATTGGGGATTAAGTCTGCATTTTCAAATAGAAGTTTGCAAAGCTTTTGAGTCAAAAAAGGTTGCCCTCCCGTCCAATACAAAACCTCTCGCAAAACTTCCTGAGAGCTGTCTGTAAGCTCTGCCAACCCCGCTGCTAGCGGTTGCGCTTCTGTTTCGTCAAAACCAGTTAATTCTATTGCCTTGCCTATATTAAAAGGGGTGTTGATGCTGGCATTTTTGTCGCGGCACAAATCCGTCGGCGATGCGACTCCTAAAAGCGCCCAAGTTAGGCGATCGAATTCTGAATTATTGGCGCGTTTATTGTAGCACGATCGAATTAACGCTAAAAAATCGTCGGCGGGAAAATCCAGAGCGAGAATGCTGTCGATTTCGTCAATAAAAATGACAATATTGCTGGAAATGTTGGCTAAGAGTACGGTTTCGATGAATTCGCTTAATCTTTGCACTGGGGCTAAAAAATTGCGATCGCGCCACCAAGTCCGCACATTCACAACATCTGACAGATTAAAGTTATTTTCGAGAATGCGTAACAGACCAGCATACCACTGTTCGGGAGTCACGCCGCGGTTGCCAATTTCCGAAATGTCGATCGCCGCACAAGCAATTCC
>DMYK01000558.1:811-3560 GCA_003483675.1 Microcoleaceae cyanobacterium UBA11344 | reverse complement strand
ACTTCCGCCGACTTGATAGTAACTGGGTTTTGTGGTAAAATTCATATCAGAAAAACGAACCGCGAAGGCGCGAAGGACGCGAAGAAAGAAAGAAAGAAAGAAGAAGCAGAAGGTAGTTTCATATAGCAATCTTATTATTTATTTTAAGGCAAAAGAGAATTCACAGCGATCGCCCCAATTTTAACCGCCGATCGATCTATATTTTACGCGATCGCGCTCAAGTGCGATCGAAAATATTGCCGATACAACTCGCACCTCGGTACGCACTCGTTCCCCTGCAATTTCACTAACCCCAAACTGTCTAGTTTAAACGCCTGCATTGCCTTTAATTGCACCGGAGAATCCGCCGCCGCAATCTCTCTCATCCCCTGCGCTAACTCTGGATATTCTTCCAAATTCCACAACTGCCGGCGCAAATGGTCGCTGTAAATTCCAGCATCCGCAACCGCAGTTTCTTTGAATTCATCAATGGTCAAATCCGAACGCGAAATGTGATATAATGCAACTCGCACTAGATAAGGATGACCGCCCACAATTGCCATCAATTTCTCAACTTCTCCCTGGGACCAATTCAAATTGTGGCGCACTGCTAAATCTTGAATTTGCTCAGCGTTGAATTCCGGCAAATCTACGGGTAATCCGACGTTGAAAGGCGATTGATTGATATTCATTGGAATGTAAACTTCGGTGGAGTGAACTACAATTAATCGCAGTTTTTTCCAGATATCGCGCCGCTTTGATTCTTCGTGCCAAGCTCGTAGTAATCCTAAAAAGTCTTCGGCAATGTCGGGATATTGGAAAACGCGATCGATCTCGTCTAATCCTAACACTAAAGGAGTGTCTATTTGCGGCAACAGATATTTCTCAAAGTAATCTTTGCAATTGACTTTGCTCCCAAAAATTTCATCCCAATAATCGTCTAATTGATTTGGTATGTGTAACTCTCGCCCGACATAGGCACAAAACCACTTGAGAAATTTATCGAGATTGGCAAATACAGTTTTATCAACTAACTGAAAAGTTAGCGGCACTGTGCGATAATCTCGACAAGATGCGTGGTGCAAAATCTGGGCCATTAAAGAAGTTTTTCCCATTTGTCGGGGAGCTTTTATTCTAATTAAGGCGCTGGGCTGCAAAATAGTTTGATAACAGCGTTCTTCGATGGGAGGACGTTCTACATAAAATTGAGAAGCGACATCGACTTGTCCTCCCGGNNNCTAATTCCTAATACTTGTTTTGGCATTAAATCTTCTGTTTCATTTTTGCCAGGTGCGGGAGTTTCTGCTAACAAACTCAGAATTTCTTCGATGAGAATTGGAGTATCTGCGGTAGTTTGCCATTCCCTCTGTTTAATGCGGTAAAGATAGCCTCGCAAGTCGTGATTTAGAGGCGCACTTAGGGGAAAACCAACGCGAATTGGCAGAATTACTGGCTTTTTGTCAGGGCGAGAATCTTGCAGTTCTTTTGCTTGCTGAACTTGATACGTTAGGAGTTCGCTTTGGGTTCCCGTTGGCGGCAATAGCAGCAGTAAATAATCGCATTCTTTGAGGAAGAAGTTAATGCGATCAAACCAATTATCTCCTAATTTAATGCTTTTTTCGGTTGTAAAGACTGTATGCCCGATCGCACTTAAAGCCGTTTCTAACTGCACGCCCAACTCGCGATCGGGTTCGGCGCTGTGATAGCTGATAAAAATCTTAACATTTCGGCTGGCGATCGCGACTTTTTCCCCCGCAGGTGGCAAATTGTCCGACTCATCCGTATCTTCCGCATCGTCTAGTTTAGCCGATCGATGGTCGCCCTTCGCTAAACTTAAATCAAAAGCAGCGAATAACTGCCGAATTTTGCTGAGATCCGCACCTTCTCTACCCTGCCGAATTTTGCTGACTGTATCGCAACCGACGCCAGACTCAGCCTCGATTTCAGTCAGAGTACCTCTAATGTTATGTCGGTCAGACCATTCTTGGATCGCCTCATTCAGCTTCTTTAAGCCAGAGACAGTGAGAATGCGACCGCGATCGCGTTTTGACTTGAGCACTTCGTTTACAGTGAAAGGGAAAGGAATCTAGGAAGTTTAAAGCCTTAACTTCCTATTTTAAGCGATTTTAAGGAAGATAGTCAGCCTGACTCAATTTCAGAAATTTTAATCCTGAAATTTTTATGGTCGATCGCATCCTCAAACCTCATCCTGTCAACGCTTTCAACATTTGAAGGTATTTTTATCAAAAAAACTTTTCTTAACTCCCTAATCTCCCGCGCGCATCACTGCTTGATTTTTTACAGTAGATACATCAAACAAAAAAGGTGTACGAACATGAACAAGATTTTACACAGGCTGTTAATGGCAGCTTTAGGCACCGCAGCAATTTTCACAATTAATACACTTAATACTTTAACTGAAGCATCAGCCGCTGGCAAATTTGATGAAACAGCAATTCATCAGACCGGAGTTTTTCCCGTTGCAGTACCGAGTAACTTCGGTAAACAGTGATATTTTCCAGTTCATTGTTCACCCAGAACGAATCTCATTTTGTTAATAGATAGCCATCATTTGATTAAGGATAAATTATGAAATCTACACTCTTACCGCAGCTAGCTACCCCTACAAAATCTGATTTATTTGATGCTGAGGCGATCGATGCCTGTACTGCACTAGCCTGGATCGAATTGGTAGCATTAGATGCCGATGTTCTCACGGGAGATGACTGGCTGGCTCTGTGCGATGATATTGATAGCGGTGAAATTTACC
>DMYK01000558.1:0-685 GCA_003483675.1 Microcoleaceae cyanobacterium UBA11344 | reverse complement strand
TAGATTTTAGATTTTAGAATTGAAGAATTGAAGAATTGAAGAATTGACCCCACGGATGAATCCGGGGGGCAAGTAATAGAACGGGATTTGCGATCGGTTCGGAAAACTGAATATTATCGAACAAAATAATAAAATATACGGCAGAGGGCAAGAGTTGACTGTATGATGTCATACGACTCGCTGCGACAGCGGTTGAGAACACTGTTCCAGTCGCTTGCGAGTTGAGGCAAATTTACTCTTTCTCCCACACATGACTTTAAAACTACAATGGCTGTTGGCTACCTTAATTAGTGTTTTCTCGATCGCCTTGCCTGCCAAAGCCGATACCTTGACATCTTGGCACTTCGATGCTAATCAAAATAAACTCAATTTAACAACAGATACCAGCGTTCAGCCGTCAGTTAAATTAATTGCTAATCCCACCCGTTTAGTAATTGATTTACCCGGAATTGTCCTAGAATATCCCGAAAATCCTCACAACTATAACTCAGCTATTCAAGAAATCAGAATCGGGCAATTTGACACCGAAACCACAAGATTAGTGATCCAATTAACTCCCGGTTATAAGTTAGACCCAAAACAAGTGCGAGTCATCAAAGAATCTTCAACTCGCTGGTCATTTCAGTTACCCAAGCCAGAGCAATTAGCAGGGAATGAGTCTTTTGAATCAGAAGCTATTACCCGG
>DMYK01000592.1 GCA_003483675.1 Microcoleaceae cyanobacterium UBA11344 | reverse complement strand
AATCAAGATTTCGTGCGATCGCTGTTTCAAACTTAACTTTTTAGTCATTAATCATTGGGCATGGGGCATCGGGCATCGGGCATTGGAATTAATATTACCCGAAATCAGGAGACGGCAGTGCCGTTTCCCTACAAGATTATTTTGGGGTAGGGAAACGGCATTGCCGTTTCCTCCTTTGCTCTTTCGGACTGTCGGTTTAAGGTTAAGTTGTCACCAATTAAAGAAGCCTGGAAACAATGAAATTAATCCGTGTATCCGTGTCAAAATCCGTGTTCCTTCCTTCTTCCCTCATTTACTGTTGCATGAAATTTCGCAAATCTATCCCAGCCAAATTAGCTGTATCCCTAATAATCAAGAAAATTCCCAAACCCAGCAACAGCATCAAACCAGTCTGCATGACATTTTCCTGAAAGCGGTTCGGCAAAGGTTTACCGCGCACTCCTTCGATTAACAGAAAAGCTAGCTGGCCGCCATCCAAAGCAGGTAAAGGCAAGATATTAATCACAGCTAAATTGATGCTAATTAGCGCCGCAAACTGAAACAAATTCCCTGCATCCGATCGCGCAATCCCTGCACCAATCGCTACAATAGCCACCGGGCCAGACAACTGTGAGGCGGTTTTGCTGAAATTGCTAACTAACTGACCGAAACCTTGAAATGTCAACTTGACAATTCGCTCAAATTCTGTAGCGGCGCTGCTAAACGCCTCGACAATATTTCCCGCCCGTTGTCGGACGACGGTACCGTTAGAACTAAGTTGTACGCCGATGCGGCCTTTCCCATCCGGGGCCAATTCTGGAGTTACTGTGAGAGCAATTTTTTGCTCTTGGCGCTGAATTTCCATCAACAGCGGTTGATTGGGATGGTTTTGAATTTGGGCGACTAGGGATTTGACTGCTTCGCGGGAAGCCCCCAATTCTTGACCGTTAACGGACAGAACGATGTCTCCCGATTTAATTCCGGCTTTTGCCGCCGCTGAACTCACAGCCGTCGCTACTTCTGGGACTCGAACTCCTGGTAGATAGTTCATTTCGGCCGCGCCGATAGTTCCCAATTGCACCACTAGCAGGAAGTAAGCAAAAATCAAGTTGGCAATCACCCCTGCACTAATCACGATCGCCCGATCGAGCACGGGACGATTTCTGAGCAAATCTGGGTCATTTGGCGGGATAGTGCTGTCGGGGTCGTCATCGGGGAAACCCACGAAACCTCCCAAGGGAAAGGCCCGGAGGGCATATTCAGTTTCCGGGCCCTGATATTTCCAAAGGATGGGCCCGAAACCGATGGAAAATCGGTTGACGTGGATGTGTTGAAGTCTCGCCG
Source organism: Microcoleaceae cyanobacterium UBA11344 (assembly GCA_003483675.1). Taxonomy (GTDB): domain Bacteria; phylum Cyanobacteriota; class Cyanobacteriia; order Cyanobacteriales; family Microcoleaceae; genus Microcoleus. The sequence continues at coordinate 2,883 of DMYK01000592.1, read as the reverse complement.
CCAGGAAGTGGCCGAGTTCGTGAACGACAATGAGAAGACCTAAAACTGCGATCGCTGCCAAAGCTGCCAAAACTGACATGAAGGATTCCAGTGAAATTGTGATGTGACTTTGATTTATTTTAATATCTTTTTAAGATAGGTGGCTTCGGAGCGACTATTTTCGGTGAAACTGGAAGGAAGATGACATTTTCGGCTAAACTCCAGGCCGGTGCGCCCGGGCTGGTGTCGATTTTCGCCTTTCTGAAGGAAGAAGGAAGAGGGAAGAAGGAAGAAAAATAATTCAACCAATTCCCCATTACCAATTCCCCATTACCAATTCCCCATTACTAATTCCCAATTTATGAAAGAAACTTCTTTGAATATTATAGCTATTTCTATATTCGCCATCACGGTTTCAATATTGTTAGGCCCTGTAATTAACTTGCCCCAGACCGTACCTGCGATCGCCACTTTTTGTCTGTTAGGGCTAGCCACCTTAGACAGTTTTCAGTGGCAAGGTCAAGGTGGCAGTATTTTGTTGGATTGGCTGGCAGGAACTTCTAAACAAAAGCGCGATCGCATCCTCCATCACGAAGCCGGACACTTCCTAGTCGCGCACCTATTAGGAATTCCCGTAACCAGCTACGCCCTCAACGCTCTTGAAGCATTTAAACAAGGCCAATCAGCCCAAGGAGGCGTTCGATTTGCAGACGAAAAATTAGCATATCAACTCCAAACAGGCACTCTTTCCGCCCAACTTTTAGACCAATACTGCACCGTTTGGATGGCCGGAATAGTCGCCGAACAAATGGTTTACGGCAATGCCGAAGGAGGTGCAGAAGACCGCACTAAAATCCATGCAATTTTAACACAACTGCGGCGGCCAAGTGCCGAAATTCAACTTAAACAAAACTGGGGTTCTCTCCAAGCAAAAAGTTTAATCGAAAGCCATAAATTAGCTTACGAATCCCTAGTAGCAGCAATGGCAGAAAGGGCAACCGTAGATGAATGTTGTGAGATTATACAGCAAAATTTGTAGTATTTAAAAGTAAGGAAATTATGCCATGACTGTAACAGATGTACGCTTGTGGACTGTAACTGAATACCATCGCATGAGCGAAACTGGGATTCTCAATCCCGATGAACGAGTGGAATTAATTGACGGGCAAATTATTTCAATGAGTGCCAAAAATCCTCCCCACGCAGCAACTAATCTCTGTGCGGCAGACTATCTCAGAAATCTGTTAACAGGACTTGCTTTAATTCGCATCCAAGATCCGATCGCCCTAAGTTATAATTCACAACCAGAACCAGATATTGCTGTAGTGCAAATTGACTCCCGATTCTACCAAGATTTTCACCCCGCACCCGCTAACATTTTCTTATTAATAGAAATAGCTGACACGACTTTAGAAACAGACCGCAAGCGAAAAGCGCCAGCTTATGCTAAGGCGGGAATTATTGATTATTGGATACTTGATGTTAACAGGTGGCAAGTTTATGTCTTTCGCGAACCGCACGAGGGAAACTACCAACTAGAAACAATATTTAATCAAGATGATGTTTTGTCAATGCTGGCATTTCCCGAAATAGAAGTTCAGATTTCGCAACTGTTTCCTTAAGTCTGTTTCCTTAAGTCTGTAGGGGCGGGTTTTACCAACAATCTCGGCCTAAGACCCATAATATAGTAAACCCGCCCCCTCCTGATGGTAAATTGAAATGTACGTGCTGTGCGATCGCTCAAACAATGTTGGCAGTAGTGATCGACTGTGGGGGGCGGGTTTATTGATATCTTGAATTACCGATCGATATTTCGGGTAAAACCCGCCCCTACAAACCAATCAATTACCAATTCCCAATTACCAATTCCCAAATTTTCAGGATAATCTAGATCGCGGAGCGTAAATTTAGGATTAAAGCAAACAGCAAGTTATACTTCTACTACAAAGCCCCCCACCTGCAAAATAACCCCGAAATCAAAGTTTATGAGCAATACTTCCCCTCCTCCCCCAGATTCCAACAACCCCGCAACACAAAAACTCAGCTTCTCGACAAAATTAGCTTACGGCGCCGGCGATCTCGGCCCCGCGATTACCGCTAATGTTCTGGTATTTTTCCTGATGTTTTTCTTTACCAACGTTGCTGGTTTAGCTGCGGGTACTGCTAGCAATATTTTGTTAATTGGCAAGGTTTGGGATGCTGTAAATGACCCGATTGTGGGGGTATTGAGCGATCGCACCTCTCACCCCTGGGGCCGCCGATATCCTTGGATGGTATACGGCGCAATTCCTTTCGGTATCTTCTTCTTTTTGCAGTGGATTGTTCCTAGCACAAATCCAACGGTACTGTTTTGGTACTATGTAATCATCGCTATTTTATTCAACACAGCTTACACGGCTGTCAATCTTCCCTACACAGCCCTTACCCCAGAATTAACCCAAGATTATAACGAACGCACTAGCCTGAATAGTTTTCGGTTCGCTTTCTCGATCGGTGGCAGCATCTTGTCATTAATTTTAGCACAAATCATTTTTGCGGTATTTAAAGGCAATCCGATCGAACAATACTTAGTATTAGGTGCTATCTGTGCAGTGATTTCAGTATTGCCTTTGTACTGGTGCTTTTTGGGAACCCGCAAACACGTTATCGCTCAATTGCCAGAAAATCCAGTAGAAGACAGTTCAACTTCCTTGCCGCTGAAAGAACAGTTGCGGATTGCTTTTAATAATCGCCCTTTTTTGTACGTGATTGGAATTTATCTCTGTTCTTGGCTGGGAGTGCAATTAACTGCTTCTATTTTGCCTTACTTTGTGATCGACTGGATGAAACTGCCATCAGCAACTTTTACCCAAACTGCGATCGCAGTTCAAGGTACTGCACTCGCCATGCTATTTGTTTGGAGTA
>DMYK01000099.1 GCA_003483675.1 Microcoleaceae cyanobacterium UBA11344 | reverse complement strand
GCCTTAGCTGCGATCGCTAAGGTAATGGAAGGAGGAACTTCGCCCACTCGTGCTGCCAACTTAATCATTGGATTTTAGATATGAGATTTTTGACTTTAGATCTTAGGGCGAAAAATCTTAATATTCAACCCCTTTGTTAGGGAATTATGACATTTCCTTCGGCAGTAGGTACTGGATTCAGCAATTAAAAAATAAAAATTCAAAAAGTTATTAGTTTTAATTTTTATTTTTGAGTTTCTAATTTTTGACATTATTAGTGTACCATCTTTGATGCCTTGTTACTCTCAACCCCGATCTGCAATATGGATCTCAAATCTCTGATTCGCGACATTCCTGATTTCCCCAAACCGGGAATCATGTTTCGAGATATTACAACTTTGCTGCGAAACCCGCAAGGACTGAGCTACACCATTGACAGTTTAGCCGAAAAGTGTTCTGAAATGTCTCCTGATTATATAGTTGGCATGGAATCGCGGGGCTTTATATTTGGCACGCCTTTGGCTTATAAAATGGGAGTGGGCTTTGTGCCAATCCGCAAGCCGGGGAAATTGCCGAGAGAAGTTTATTTCGCTGAGTACGACTTGGAGTATGGTGTCGATCGACTGGAGATGCACCAAGACGCGATGACACCNNAGTCGGGTGCTAATTGTGGATGATTTAATCGCCACTGGCGGGACAGCAGCAGCTACAGCTAAGCTGTTAGAGCAAGCTGGCTGCGAACTGGTCGGTTTTGCTTTTGTGATCGAATTGCAGGCTTTGGGCGGCAGGCAAAAATTGCCGGATGTGCCAATTGTTACGCTAGTTGAGTATTAGTCAGTTGACTGTTAACTGTTGACTGTTGACGGTTGACTGTTAACAGTTGATTGTTGAATAAATACTTTTTAACCGCAGAGGCCGCAGAGGACACAGAGTCAGAAGAAGAGAGAAGAGAGAGAGATGAATTATTCCGATACTAACGGATTTGAGCTCATTCACACATCTAATTTCTCAATTCTCAAGTTGATTGTTGAATCAATACTTTTTAACCGCAGAGGCCACAGAGGGCGCAGAGTCAGAGTAAAGAGAGATGAATAATTTCGATACCAATGGATTTTAGATCGTTGACCAATCTAAAATCTAAAATCTAAAATCTAAAATGCTATGACTTCTATTAAATTGCACGAAAATTTACGAGTGTTGAGTTCTCTGTTTTGCGGCGAGACATTTATCTATGTTTTTAAGAGGCTGTTGCAGGCTCTGTTAACTCTGTTTTTGGCGTCGATTCTTTGTTTTGCAATTATTGAGCTTGCACCGGGAAATTACTTGGATACTTTGAGCCAAAATCCGAAGATTTCGCCGGAGACTCTTAAGCAACTCGAACAACAATTTGGCTTAGATAAACCGGCTTTTGTCCAGTATTGGTTGTGGTTGCAACAAATTGTAACGCGGGGGAATTTTGGTACGAGTTTTGTGTATCAGCGCTCGGTGGCTTCTCTGCTGTGGGAAAGGGTGCCGGCGACGCTGTTGATGGCGATCGCCTCTTTGATTGTAACTTGGGCGATCGCGATTCCTTTGGGAATTATTGCCGCTGTCAATCAAAACCGGACAGTCGATCGCATTTTGCAAGTAGTCAGCTACACAGGACAAGGATTTCCCAGCTTTATCATGGCTTTGCTGCTGCTATTTTTCGCCCAGAATACTTCGCCTCTTTTTCCAGTAGGAGGAATGACAAGTATTGACCACGCAGACTTACCTTGGTGGGGTCAAATCATGGATTACTGCTGGCACTTAATTTTGCCAACTGTCGCCTTGAGCCTGACCGGTTTTGCAGGTTTGCAAAGATTGATGCGGGGACAATTATTGGATGTACTGCGTCAAGATTATATCAGAACAGCAAGGTCTAAAGGTTTGCCGGAAAATCGAGTAATTTATGTGCACGCTCTGCGGAATGCTGTTAATCCATTGGTGACGCTTTTAGGTTTTGAGTTTGCTAGTTTGTTAAGCGGTGCGTTTATTGCTGAACTTTTCTTTAATTGGCCTGGTTTGGGAAAACTGACTCTGGAGGCTGTGACTAATCAAGATTTGTATTTAGTAATGGCAACTTTGATGATGGGTTCTGCGATGTTGATTGTCGGTAATTTGTTGGCAGATTTGTTGCTCAAAGCAGTCGATCCTCGAATTAAGCTGGAAGATTTGAAATAATAGAATTAAGCCTAATGGTAAAAACGTGATCTCAAATCCGTTGCTATCGGAATTATTCATCTCCCTCTTCTCTGACTCTGTGCCCTCTGCGCTCTCTGCGGTTAAATAATTCCTATAACTGGGTATGAGTCAGAAGTCAAAAAGTAAGAAATCTAAATTTTTACCGAAATGGGATGACAGTTCCTTTAAGGAAATGCTAGCCTAGTTGTAGACTTCTATTTCCAGGCCAGGAATACACCGCATCAAATTTCTCTCCCCCTCAAAAAATGGCAAAACAACTAGCAATAGAAACCCGCGGGCTCACTAAACAGTTCGATCGCCACATAGCTGTCAATGACGTCGATTTGCAAGTCGCAGCAGGCGAAGTATGCGGACTCATCGGCCCCAACGGTGCCGGCAAAACTACTTTGCTGCGAATGTTGGCGGCTGCTGAGGAACCGACTATAGGGGAAATTTACATCAATGGCGATCGCTTATTGCGCGATCGATCGCACCCCATGCTCAAACAGCGCATCGGCTTCCTTCCCGACGACTTTCCCCTCTACGACGAATTGACTGTTTGGGATTATTTAGAATATTTTGCGCGACTCTACAACCTCCAGCAGCCGCGCCGCCGATCGCGAATCAACTCGGTTTTAGAACTCGTACAATTAACCAACAAGCGCAACAGCTTAATTTCCACCCTGTCGCGGGGGATGAAACAGCGCCTGAGTTTGGCGAGAACTATTATCCACGAACCGCTATTGCTATTGTTAGATGAACCAGTTTCTGGCTTAGATCCGATCGCCCGAATGCAATTCCGCGAAATTATCAAAGTCTTGCAATCAGTCGGCATCACCGTAGTCATATCATCTCACGTCCTCAGCGACTTAGCCGAACTTTGTACTTGGGTTGGTATCATGGAGCTCGGATATCTTGTCGAAAGTGCACCTTTACAAGAACTTTATAAACGCCTCAGCCGCCAGCAAATTTTCCTGTCGGTTTTAGGCAATTTAGAAGCGCTAACATCGGAATTGAAAAACTTTCCTTGGGTAGAAAGTTGGGAGATAATCCCGGAAACTCAGCAGGTGTGCGTTGATTTTTCAGGAAGCCCGGAAGATGCCGCCAATTTATTACGCGAACTCGTCATGGCGAAGATTCCTCTAACAGAATTCCACTGCTCTCAAGAAGATTTAGAAACCATTTTCCTCAATATGGGACATCAGCAAGCATCCTAATTTGTTTTTTAAGCCTTCCTGCAAAGAATGAACAGTGAGTTATAACTGAGTCATCTCCTTTACGGTTGGATCGGATTTTTTTTACCGCAGAGAGCGC
>DMYK01000285.1:1784-5031 GCA_003483675.1 Microcoleaceae cyanobacterium UBA11344 | reverse complement strand
ATTTCTTATAAATGTGTTGGGCAATTTTCCGCTTTTCATGTATCAGAAAATTAGAGGTACAGGATTATGACACTTATAGTTGCACACAAACATATAAATTTACAAAGGTTGATAGTAGTTGCTTTTAGTGCGATAATCGCCCTAGCGTTATTATGAATGCCGTTAGCCATGTCCCGATCGCCCAATGGTTAGCCGCCATCCAAGAGGTAGCTCTGCAAAATCCCAAGCTTGACGATGCTTTGCGCGATCGCTTGGTTCGAGGGATAGCTGAGTTGAATGAAGTGGCGCAGTGTTTGGATTAGCCGCGATCGCCGTTTCTAAGCCCCAATCTGTTCTAGTAGAAAAAATAAATCTGTAAGGTAAAAACTATGACCATGCCACCAGAAGATATCACCGTGAAATGTCCCGAATGTCATAAAACCTATGAAGACTGGTATAGAGGCTCGATCAATCTCGATCTTGATGACTTTGATGAAGAGTACATAGACAAGTGTTCTAGTGCTGTCTGTCCCCACTGTGGACACAAGGTTTATTTCAATACTCTAACTGTCAAGAAGGGAGTGTTTTATTTGCAAGGTTAATAGGCGATCGCAGGTTCTAAGTTTAATTCGTTCTAGTAGAAAATACCCCAGTCTGTTCTAGTAGAAAACCATCATGAAAAAGCGATCGCGGAGTGTTTGGATTAGTGGTAAGGCGATCGGTTCTGGTAGAAAAAATTATTGTTACCTATCAGATCCCACTAATTTCCCCAACTATTCAAAGCTTCAAAATTTTATGGCTTGTTTAATTCAATCTTATTAAGAAAACAATCACCATCTACTAAGTAATTACGAAACCATGTCAATTCAAAAATATTCCGTTAACCAGCATCCTATTCAAACCCTACTAACTTGGGTTAGATCTGAAGAGATTGCAATCCCAGAAATACAGCGTCCTTTTGTGTGGAATGGCGCAAAAGTAAGAGATTTAATCGACTCACTATACCAAGGCTATCCAGTAGGGTATCTAATTGCGTGGCGCAATCCAACGGTAAAGCTAAAAGACGGTACAACATCTCAAGGCAAACGAATTCTAATCGACGGACAGCAGAGAGTTACGGCATTAATGGCAGCAATTCTGGGAATGCACGTCATAAATAAAGATTACCAAAGGGTTAAGATCACCATTGCCTTTAATCCACAAGATCAAAGATTTGAAGTTTCTAATCCAGCTATTGGTAAAGATAAATCTTGGGTAGCAGATATCTCAGAAATTTTCACACCTGATTTCAGAGTGCTTAAATTTGTAGGAGAATACTGCGATCGTAACGAAGGTACAGACCAAGACATTATTTACAGGAGTCTTGAGCTTTTACGAGGAGTAGTTAACAACCATATTGGACTTATTGAACTTAACTCAGATCTAGATATTGAGGTTGTTACAGAAATCTTTATTCGTATCAATTCACAGGGAGCCGTTCTCAACCAAGCAGATTTCGTTATGTCAAAGATTGCAGCAAACGAAACCTATGGCGGTAACAAACTTCGCAAATGTATTGATTATTTTTGCCATTTGGCAGTAGCTCCTCAGTTTTATCAACAGTTGGCTGACCTAGATAAAGAATTTGCAGCTACTGAATATTTCAAAAAAATGTCGTGGCTAAAAGATGAAAACGATGACCTCTTCGACCCATCCTATACAGATATGCTTCGAGTTGCATTTATATCTGAGTTTAAAAGAGGGCGTTTGCAGGATCTCGTTGCATTACTTTCTGGCAGAAATTTTGAAACTAGAACATATGAGGATGCGATCGCTGAGGATTCCTTTAAGAAGTTAGACAATGGCATTCTCAACTTCATGAATGAAAACAATTTTAAAAAGTTCATCATGATTTTACGATCTGCTGGATTTATCGAACCTTCAATGATTCGTTCTCAAAATGCAATCAACTTTGCCTATGTGATATACCTTGTTCTCAAGTCAAAAAGTATACCTCCAGCTAAGATCGAGTCCTATGTTCGTAAATGGTTAGTAATGTCTGTACTAACAGGACGATATTCGGGTTCGCCTGAATCAACAATTGATACAGACATAAGACGGATTGATGAATTGGGAATGAGTCACTATCAATCTGAGATAGAGGCTGCTGAATTGTCTCAAGCATTTTGGGACGCTGGACTTCCTCAACAGATGGATACTTCTGTTGCGAGTAGCCCATATTTTAAAGTGTTTCTTGCTGCTCAAGTGCATAGTAACAACAAGGGATTTCTTTCAAAAGATATTACTGTGAGAGATCTGATAACGAACAGAGGAGACATTCATCATATCTTCCCTAAAAACTATCTCAAGAGTAACAACCTAGCTAAAGGTCATTACAACCAGATTGCTAACTACGTCATGATGCAGAGCGAAATCAACATTGCTATTAAAGCTCGCTCACCCGATCGATATTTTGCAACCTTACAAGAGCAATGCAATACTAAGCAACCTATTTATGGTGGCATAGTGAATCAGAGCGAATTAAGTAAGAACTTTGCAGATCATTGTCTTCCTAATGGGATGGAGAGCAAAAATATCAATGACTATACAGAATTCTTGGAAGCACGTCGAAAATTGATGTCTCACAAAATTCGAGATTACTACTTCAAGTTGTAGAACTACTAAACAAAAGAAAAAATAATTATGCCCTCTCTAATCCCATCTCTAAATAGTTGCGTGGTATTTATGCGTAAGTCCTATATAAGTTTTTCCATTGCAAAGTTGATTAATTTTTGTCCTCTCCGTTCTACTTCTTGCTGTTTAACTACAATAAATCCCTGGCTTTCAAAGAACGGTTTAGCTGTAATACTGGCTTCTGTAAATAACTTTTTAATTCCTAAGTTTCGGGCTTTTGCATCAATTTGTGCTAAAATGTGCCTGCCGAATCCTTGTCTTTGAAAATCTTTATGACAGTAAAAGCGATCGATATGGCCGCTTGTTTCTAATTCCCCAAAACCTACAATTTTGTCAGATTCTTCTGCTACGAAAGTAAATTTACTGCTTAAACTTTTAGTCCAACTTGCGATATCGAGATCTGCCGGTGCCCAAGCATCTACTTGTGCTTGTGTGTAATCCCGAATATTTACTTCGTGTACGGTGTCGTAAAACAGTTGCACAATTTCTTGGGTATCACCGATTTCGTAGGTTCGTACTCTCATAAATTATTCCTATTTTTCCGAGGAATTCTTGAATGCGATCGCTCTATCTGTAGTAGTAAGGTGTGCAGTGC
>DMYK01000285.1:0-1631 GCA_003483675.1 Microcoleaceae cyanobacterium UBA11344 | reverse complement strand
ATCACTTCCCGCTGCTGCCAAGTTACCATGCGATCATATTTATCCTCAGCAATTAGATCGACTGCTGCTATGCCAAAAGCCGAAGCAATCAATCTTTCTAGCGGCGAAGGTGTACCCCCACGCTGAAGGTGTCCCAAAACAGTAACCCGCGTTTCTGCACCGCTACAGTCAGAAATTGTATCAGCTAAATACTGACCGATTCCACCCAATCGACTTTGACCTAATCGATTTGTGTGCATCACTAATTCGCCTTCTTCAGTGCGAACTGCCTCCGCTACTACAATTAAACAGTAGTTTTTTCCCTGTTCTTGACGTTCTCGGATTTTTTCGCAGATTTGGGAAATTTTGTAAGGAATTTCGGGAATCAGAATTATATCAGCTCCCCCAGCAATTCCGGCACTAATCGCAATATGTCCGGCATCGCGTCCCATGACTTCAAGAATCATGACGCGGCTGTGACTTGCGGCGGTAAAATGCAGGCGATCGAGTGCTTCTGTGGCAATATTGACAGCAGTGTCAAAGCCGATGGAACGCTCGGTAATTCCAACATCATTATCAATAGTTTTAGGAATGCCAACTAAGTTTAAGTTGCCTTGTTTAGCAAGCTTCCTGAGAATGGCGAGACTGCCGTCACCGCCAACGCCAATTAAGGCATCAATACCTAATAGATGGTAGCCTTCGATAATTTCATCAGAACGATCGCGCAATGTCCCGTCAGACATCGGAAAAGCAAAAGGATTTCCCTCATTTGTCGTGCCTAACATTGTGCCGCCAATGGTGAGCCAGGGGTCTACTTTCTCAATATCCAAAGGAATTGCTTGAGGGGGACGGCTCATCAATCCTTTGGTGGCTTGACGAATTCCCAAAACCTTCCAATTGTAAGTTCCGACTGCGCGGTGTACTACGGCTCGAATCACAGCATTTAAACCTGCACAGTCACCGCCGCTGGTGAGGATGCCGATGCACTTTTGTTTTCCCATAATTGTTGTCAGACTTTTGTTGGAACTCTGATTATAAAATCTTTGCTATTACTTATGAAAAGATTTCAGAATTTCGATAGAATTGGAAATTTTGTGAGTTCGATCGCACTCTCAATGCCTCACGGTGCGATCGACCAAAAAAATCTCACCCACCCCTTGACTAACTCTACCAGTCTGTGTTAAAGACTAAAGTTTTTACTAGGAATTTTTAAGGATTGAAAGTGATGACAGAAATTGGGCCCGATCCAAACCGACCTGATCCGATCGCAGATCAACCGCGCGTATGCTTCCTCAAAAACTTGATTAAATCCCCCAAGATTATCGTCGGCGATTACTCATATTACGACGATCCAATAGCTCCAGAAAACTTTGAGAAAAACGTACTTTATCACTACGGAAACGAGGGATTAATTATTGGCAGATTTTGTGCGATTCCTTGGTGGGGGATTGGGAAATTGACAAGATTACGCGCCCTGTGAATTTGATTATGAACAGTGATATTGAAGCACTCAAAAATGCCGAGTAAACTCGCAAATACAGCGATATTAATTTTAGCCGACCACGCAGACATCTTCTAATCTGCGTTCATCAGCGTCAATCTGCCTACATCTGCGGTCAAAAAATCCCCATTTGGAACCATGCAAACCCAGG
>DMYK01000030.1 GCA_003483675.1 Microcoleaceae cyanobacterium UBA11344 | reverse complement strand
AGAGATGCGATCGCCACATCAGCTTTTTCCAAATGACTAACTTCCGGTTTCCCCCAACAAATCCCAATACAGCCCGCCGCACCCGCATTTCTACCCATCTGAATATCACCGGCTGAATCTCCCACCATCAAAGTTGCTGCGGGAGCTACCCCTAGTTGCTGACAAGCTAACAAAAATAGTTGAGGATCTGGTTTATTGAGATGCACAGAATCCACACCCATTTCTAACTGAATGTAGTCACTTAATTGGTAAGTTTTAACAAAATCTTGTACTGCTTTTGTCGTAGCCGCCGAAAGAATACCCAGTTTCAAACCCGCGTCTGAGAGAGATTTCAACACTTCCAAACTGCCAACAAATAAAGGAGAAGGAGGACTATTTTTCAACATTTGGTCTGCTTCATCAAAAGCACGGTGAGCAATAGCTAAAGATTCCAGCCATCCCCTGCCAGTTTCGGCGATATATCCCGCAGCCACAATTTCGTTTTCCCGGCGACTACCGACTGCCATCAAGCCCGTGGGGTCGATCTTACCACCTTCGATGCCGAAAGCCATTTGTAATGGCTCCCCAACGCCCGGAATTTGAGCGTCTGCGAGGCGCGATCGCTTCAGCCCTAAATGTCTCAAAAACTCCTGAGAATCCTCTAGAGTACCGTCTTTGTCAAAGATCACGGCTTGAATATGAGAGAAGGTAATGCCCCGACATTTAATAGTTACCAAGAATCTGAACTCCCTAATTTTTATATTTTCTGATATTTTCTCATATTGCGATGTTTTTGGCAATTAAGAATTGCCTGCAATCATGTTGCGTTAGATCAAATCCGTTGGTATCGGAATTATTCATCTCTCTCTTCTCCGACTCTGCGTTCTCTGCGTTCTCTGTGGTTAAATCATTCCGAAACAACCGCCAACGATATTACTACAAAATTAGGACACACTACCCGGCCACTGAGCGTAGTTCGACTACGCACGCGCCTACCGTCGCCCGGTCACGCTCGCGTAGTCGAAGTGCCCTAGGAAATTAGGACACAACATAGTTGTGTCCCTAGGAAAATATTTAAGATCTTCCAACTAAATCCGCAATGATTAATGCTAGTTGAATTGGCTTAACAGGTTTGGCAATATGCTTTTGGAAACCAGCATCGATCGCCTTTTGCCGTTCCTGAACACTAGCATAAGCAGTAAGCGCAACGGCTGGAATTTTTCCAGATTCGGCATCCAGAGTTCGCACTTTTTTAATCAAGGAATACCCATCTTCCTCTGGCATTCCAATATCGCAGATCAGCACGTCATATTTGTCAAGGTTTTCATTTAAAGCGGCGATCGCCTCTTTTGCAGATCCAACCGTCAGCACCTGAGCCCCGTATTCTGCCAGCACAAATTTCAATAACTCACGAGTATCGGGATCATCATCTACAGCTAAGATCTGCAAGCCTTCAAGGCTGGGGGCGCTATCTGTCGAGCTGTTTAGCGGCAGTGTAAATACAGGCGGTTCTACATCAGTTGGCGGTGTGAATTCCTGGGGTATTGAAACTAGAGGAAACCTCACAGTCATCGTAGTTCCTTTTCCCTCACCCGGACTTTCGGCTCCCACAGTACCACCATGAAGTTCGACTAGATGACGCACGATCGCCAAACCCAATCCTAGCCCTTGATTAGCCTTAGTGGTGCCAGAATCACCTTGATGGAAACGATCGAAAATATACGGCAAAAATTCTGTACGAATGCCTTTTCCCGTGTCCCTGACTCGAATTTGAGCCTGACTGTCGATCGCCTCTAGGGAAATTTCCACTCGTCCACCCGATGGAGTAAACTTAATCGAGTTAGATAGCAGATTCCACAGGACTTGTTGCAACCTGTCAGCATCGCCTAAAACAGTCGCAGAACTCAACTGAACAACCATTTGGATGTTTTTGGCATCCGCTGATAATTGAACCCCGTCGATCGCACTTTGCGCCACTACAAGCAGATCGATCGGACTGGTATCGAGACTAAGCTTACCACTGGTAATCCGGGAAATATCCAGAATATCTTCAATTAACTGAGTTTGGGCGATCGCACTCCGCTCAATCACCTCTATGGCGCGAGTAACGGAGGCTTCCTTAAGCTTCCCGGAGCGCAGCAATTTTGCCCATCCCAGAATCGGAGTCAGGGGGTTACGAAGTTCATGGGAGAGATTCGCCAGAAATTCATCTTTAGCGCGGTTGCTGTTTTCTGCTTGTTGACGGGCTAATTGTTCTTGGATCAATAAGTGCGCTCTCTCTCTCTCCAACTGTCTGCGATCGGTGATATCCTCTATAGACAACAAAATCATTAAAGCTTGGTCTTCTCGTTGCAGTTTACAAGCATTCAGCAGCATAGTTTTCTGCCCAATCTGCTCAAATACGTGTTCTAACTCAAAGTTGTGAAGCTGAACATCACTCACCAGAATATCTGCCAAGATCGATCGCAGTTGCGGGATATTCCATTGCCCATTTCCCAATTCAAACAGCGAAATATTTGATGTTTCTGGGGATAAAACCTGAAAGGTTTCATAGAAACATCGATTGGCTGTGTTCACTTGTAAATCAGCATTCAGCACAACTAAAGGTATTTGAACAGTTTCGACGATCGTTTCAGCATAATTTCGGGCTAACTCCAAGGTTTTGTAACTACGTTTCAGAGCATCAATATCGATCCAAACCATTACCACACCGTCAATCAGGTTTTCCGTCGTGCGATAAGGACGAATGCGGAGGATGTACCAATAGCCCCCTAGAGTTTGGACTTCTTGTTCTTTCGTCTGGAGAGTATCAATCACCTCCAAAATCATCGCTTCCAAATCTGGAACATCAAGAGTCGAGCGAAGATCGCTAAAAGGTCGTCCAATATCTGTAGGAATCAAATTAAAAAGTTGCTGCGCCAAGGGCGTAAAGCGTCGAATTTTTAAATCATTTGCCAGTATTAAAATCGGGATATTGATACTGCCCAGCAAATTGATCAGGTCGTTATTGATTTGGTGTTGTTCAAGATTGCGACTGCGAAGTTCTTCGTTAGTGGTGATCAGTTCCTCGTTGGTGGCTTGAATCTCTTCTTTGGCAGTTTCTAGTTCCTCGTTGGTGCTTTGCAACTCCTCGTTGCTCGAGAGAATTTCTTCGTTGGCAACTTTGATATCTTGGTTGAGATTTTCCTGTTCCTGGATCACCGCTTGCAGATGCGATTGAGCCGATTGTTTTTCTTCGTTAGCGGTGGCAATTGCCTGCCTCAGCCGCACAATTTCACGCTCTAAATCACTAGGTTCCGAGCTTTCAGAATTGACGGTACTGACGTTAATCGCAGGGGGTAAAGCTTCTTCAAATAGAATCAAAAAATAGCGTGAATCGATACTCGCAGGCTGGAAGGGAATCACCTCAAGATTGACGAGACTCGATCGCCCGCCCGCGACTACCGTTACCCCTTCTTTTCTCACAGTTATGTTCTGCATTTGTGCCTGATAAATCGCAGTGCGAAGCTCGATCAGCAAGCCTTCCCTTGCCATTGTCAGCAAGTTTAAGGTAGGAATCCCTGGTGTCAGTCTCAAGTAACCATTGGTGTCTCCCCGCACTTGCAGAATGTTCATCTGTTCGTTGACGACCACACCTGCTGGGCCATAGCGATTCAAAATCAGTTGGTCTGTATATCGCTCTAAGTCAAACCTATCTGGATGATTTTCATTCATTTGCTGATGCGATTCATCTACTTTAGCGACGGGGTAAGAACTCGTCGTAAACGAAAATATGGGACTATTCTCAGTCATTTTCTTAGCATAAATTTTGCACTTTGTATGCACGGGCGTAAACAAGTCTAAGAATTTTCCGATACTCTCAGAAGTGCCTAATAGGAGAAAGCCAGTCTGGTTAAGACTGTAATGAAAAATGGGAATCACTCGTTTTTGCAACGGCTCTGCCAAGTAAATCAGCACATTGCGACAGCTAATTAGATCGAGATTGGAAAAAGGCGGGTCGCTGCCTAAGTTTTGTCTGGCAAATATACAGAGTTCGCGCACACTTTTGTTGATTCTATAGCCTCCTCCTTCGAGCATAAAGAAGCGATCGCGTCGCAGAGCTGAAACGTCGATCATCTGGTTTTCTAAGTAGAAGCCAGACCTCGCTTTGGCGATCGCCGGTTCGCTAATATCTGTGGCAAAAATCTGGATCGGTGGTAGGGGGACTCGATCGCCCAAAAACTCTAACAAACAGATGGCGATCGAATAAACTTCTTCTCCTGTGGAACATCCCGCCACCCAAATCCTGATGGGACTATTTGCCGATTTATTTTGGGTAATCGCGGGAAAAACCAGCTCTTTTAACTGTTTAAAGGCTTCTCGATCGCGGAAAAAACTGGTGACGTGGATCAGGATTTCTTGATACAGGGCATGGACTTCAGCCGGATAGTCTCGCAGATATTGGGCGTAATCTGCCAATCGCTCTAGTTTATGCAACAGCATCCGTCGCTGGATGCGTCGATCGATCGTGGCGACTTTGTAGTGGGTGAAGTCAACGCCTGTGGTCGATCGCAGCATTCCCAAAATAGTTTCCCGGACATCGCTCTCAGGGGGTAATTCTGTAACGGCGATAGTCGGGAGCGGGCTAGCCAGCCAGGGATTGTCACTGAGATTTGCCAATTCCTCCGCAATTTGTTGAGGGAGCATAACGAAGTCTACATCACCTGTGGCCACTGCGGTATTCGGCATACTATCGAATTTTGCCGAGGCTTCACATTGAGCAAATGTCACTCCTCCGGCTGCTTTGATTGCTTTGATCCCCAGGGAACCGTCTCCGTCTCCCCCGGATAATACTACGGCGATCGCCTTGTGTCCGCGATCGACAGCCAAGGACACGAGAAACGCATCTCCCGGCATATATTTTCCATAAATTTTCTCGCGGGGTTTTAGTTGCAGCACCCCGGACACGAGTGTCATCTTGGCGTTGGGCGNNGCGGAATGATATATACTTGATTCTGCTCTACAGTCGTCCCATCTTCCACCTGACTGACAAGCATTTGCGTCTGTCTGGCAAGAATTTCTTTCAACAGACTTTTATAATTGGGGTCTAAGTGCTGAATCAGCACAAAGGCCATGCCCGTATCGGCGGGTAAGTGCTGGAGTAACTCCGTGAATGCTTCTAACCCTCCCGCAGAGGCGACAATCCCAACGATGGGAAAGGCAGCTTCTACTGTGTTTGGCTCTTCCAGGTCGATGGGGGATAGTGCGATCGATTCTGGTGTGTTTGCTTCAGACGGCTGATTAGCGTTCATGGAAATCTCCGGGAAAACCCCGTTTTTGTCAAGGGGAAGGATGTCTATCGATATTCTGTCATTCTGAGCATAGCTCAGAATGACAGAATATCGATCCGCTCAAGACTATTATATTTAGAAAGAAAAAAATAATTTTAAAAAAGAGGGGAATACCCTCTTTATAATAACAGTGACTCCGATGTTATTCGACGGTCGCCGGAGGTATTTCTTCCTCTACCTCTAAGGTTGCTTCCGGTGTTTCTGCCGTTACTGCTGCGGTTGTTTCTTCCGGCAAATCTTCTTCCATTGCTGATGGTACATCTTCGAGTATTTCATCGGAGAGTTCCTCAGCATCGATCGGTTCTACAGGAA
>DMYK01000013.1:3784-5244 GCA_003483675.1 Microcoleaceae cyanobacterium UBA11344 | reverse complement strand
GGGGGGTTAGGGGGGATCTGGGCCTAATCGTCAAACAGCAGTCTGTGACTGGGTTAGAAGTTAAGTTGACACCAATGGGCTCTTGGAGTGTCCCTACTACACTTCATAAACCTGGAATACGCTGTATCAGCGGTTCTGATCCCCGACTTCTTGGAGAAGTCGGGGATCTGGATTATTTTTGCTTCAGATTATGTCCGGTCAATTACCGTTAATAAAAATGCCTGTTCAACCTGAAGATAATATTAGTTTAACGTTCAACTATATCTAAACAAGCTAAGAAAATCGAAGCGGAATTCGAGCCGCTGACTCTTGAAAATATTTAGGGTTATTTTACCGATTACTGTTAGTGTACCTGCATAGACTAGGACAGTTCATAGTCGATTAAGCTACTTAATAAATATTAACAAAATTTCAGCTTGGTAAAGCTTAGAATTTTTGACAACTCAGATCTCCTAGTTCTAGCTATTGTCAGCTCGCAGGTAATTTCTGATGCCGAGGCTTGAATTCTCGGAGATTCCTTGTCCACCGCCACGGTGGGCGACTGTCTCGCGACTGTGCTGACAATTGACTGTTTGAGGGAATGTTAGTCGCCCAAAGCCAGACGAGAGAGTCACAAAACCGTGAAAGGCACAAATCTTATTAAGTAGCGATCGCTACTTGAAATGTTGTGTCAGCTATGATACTATCAAAAAACTCAATATGGGTTTTGAGAGTGGTGATTGAATTGCGAACAATTTAAATAAAAATTGCCTGAGATGATGGCAATTACCAGGAATCTCAACCCAGAGGCTACTGCGATGACAAATTAGTCGATCGCGCAGAAAAACGGAAATCTAAAATGAGAGGCGATCGGGCAAAGCGGTTAGTTATTGACCGCTCCATCAAACATCAAATTAGCCCTGTTTTTCGTTGAGGTTAGAGAGAGTGGCTGAGTTAAAGAAATGTCAAATCAGGGAAAATATTTTCATGACAAACAATAAAATGTTACCCAAGAGAGTCCGTGCAATTTTTTTCATCGGAGTTGTTAGTTGTTTCACACTCTGGGGAATGCCGGCGCGATCGCAAGAAGCCGAAGCCACAGCCTCACCTCAAGCTGAGAAAATTGAGCCTTCACCAAAAGCAGATCCCAAAGCAGCAGTTACGACTAAAGATCCTGAAATTCCAGTTGAAGAATTGCAACTGCTAGTCAAACCGCTCGCCCTGGATGAACTCCAAAACGAAGCCGCAGCGTGGCAAGTGTTGCTCAAAAACAAAGTCAAAGAAATTAGCGATGCTGAAATCGCCATCAAGCGTCAAAATCGCTCCATCAACAAACAACAAGAAGTTGCAGGTTCCCTAGACGAAGCTAAGAAAGCACTAGAAGAAAGCGACAAAGCTCTCAAGAGCGCAGCCCCAGACTCAGCAGAATACAAAGAAGCCACTAAAAAGGCAGAAGAAGCTAAAGAAAAACTCAAAAAAGC
>DMYK01000013.1:177-3778 GCA_003483675.1 Microcoleaceae cyanobacterium UBA11344 | reverse complement strand
CCAAAAAGGAACTTAAACAGGACAGTACCCTAAACGATGCCTTAAAAAAAGCGGAGAAAACAGGCGAAGTAGATCAGGCAAAACAAACCCTAGACGAAGCGAAGAAAGAGCGAGAGAAGATACCCGCCGACTCGCCGGCGTACACTGAGGCTACTGGAAAAATTGACGCGCTAGACAAGGCAATCAAAGCCTATGAGGAGGCAGAAAAAGCCCAAAAAGCTATTGCCGATCCCAAATCCCCGGAATACGAGGAAGCCACCCAAAAAATAGAAGAGGCTACCGCACAAGTCAAAAAAGCGCGGGAAGCGATTAGCGGAACTACTACCACTGGTGGTACAGGTGCTGCGGAAAAATCTGCTCAGAAACTCGATGAAGCCACAAGCACCCTTGAAAACACGACAATCAAGACAGGTGGTGAAACACCAACTGCGGGTTCATCTGCTGCTAACAGTCAAGCAAACCAAGACAAAAAAGGGCAGCAGCTTGCGAAAACGTCAGACAAGTTGGAAGCGAATGCTAAAGATGAATCAGTATTGAAGAACCAATTGGTGGTCAATGCTACCAATCTCCAGTCTGGGCGAACAGCCGTTGTAGACCGCTTCAACGTGATTTTAGAAGAATTAGACCGCAAAGGTGGGGAATCCAAATATTACCGCAAATACATTGAAGCTATCACTAAAGCCGAAATTGATGTGAAGGATACTGAAGGTCTAGGCGTGCGTGTCCTCAGTTGGTTCAAATCAGATGAAGGTGGTTTGCGTTGGGTCAGTAATATCGGTAAATTTGTCGGTATTGTCTTGGCTTCCGCGATCGTTTCTCAAATACTAGGCTTAGTGATTAGCAAGCTGCTGAAACTTTCTAATACCTCCAAATTGATGCGCCAATTTACCGTTATTGTCATCAATCGAGGGGGAATTGTAGTTGGCGTACTCTTAGCTTTGACAGCACTAGAGGTTAGTCTAGCGCCTGTTTTGACTGTACTTGGGGGCGCGAGTTTTATCTTTGCCTTTGCTTTGCAAAGCAACCTCGGTAACTTTGCTAGCGGGTTGATGCTAATGGTTTACAAACCCTTTGATGTCGGCGATGAAGTGAAAATCGGCTCCCTGTGGGGGTGGGTAGATTCCATCAGTTTAGCCAATACCAAAATCAAAGGATTTGGGGGTCAGATGTTTACCGTTCCCAACAACGCTGTTTGGAGTGACACGATAGAAAACCTCACCACCAGTGACACTCGCAAAGTTAAATTTAGCTTTCGGATTAGCTTCGATCAAGATGTGACAAAGATAGAGAAAGTGCTCGTAGACATTTTCAACTCCCACCCGAAAATTTTGGAAGAGCCAGCGCCTTCAACTTTTGTGTTTGACCTAGAAGACGAATACATTAGTCTGATTGCTAGCGGCTGGGCAAAAACCGACGAATTTTGGAAAGTATCAGCCGATATTCTCCGCACAATCCAAACCAGGTTTGAGCAAGAAGGGATTAAACTCGGGGCTCCTGCACAAGATATTCGGATTCTCCCTGAAAGTGATGAGAAGAATTCTCTAACTCTCGATCTAGAATTCGCTCAAAAACAATTGCTTCAGCCAGAAACTGCAAGGCCAGCGATCAAATAAGTGACTAATTAACCCAGAGCACTTTTTCTAGCAAAAACCATGCAGATTGCTTGGAAAGCAGGTTATAGCCGTCGCCAAGGCGCTTTGGTCATCGATCCCTGAGCGGAGCGTCGCCCTGAGCCCTTCGACTTCGCTCAGGATAAACTGCGTCGAAGGGTCGAAGGGAGCAATGTTCTTAAATGCCCTAACAACCTTGGCGGTTGCTATAACTATAAGGAGTCTACAATCTGGAGCATTTTCTGTTGTGATTTAATAATACCAAATCCGAGTTTGCCACCCTTTTTATGATTCGCCAACAGTCTCTTGAAACCGCTACTACACAAACGAAGTCTGCCGGAGCAGACTAAGGGATAAAGGAGGTGTTTAAGCCTGATTTGGCATTTTCCTAATGCTTGGAATGGGTCGCCAACTTTCTGCCTGCTGATTCAGCAAAACCCTAATTATACCGACGCAACCAGCAAACCACATTGAGTCGAAATAATCGTTAAATTGAGGGCAATTGACGGAAACCAATCCAGAAAATCGGCAAGTTCCTGCTTCCGATCTTCCACATTATCAGCAACCAGAAGTATCTGCTTACCACCACAGCTTTCAATAATAGCAGAAACATCGTCTTTATAAGGCCGTTTCGCGTGATCTATAAACACAAAATCTGGCACAGGAATCTCCTGGGGAATTTTGGAAATTGCCTCAGAAGAAGGACACACCCACTGTTTAATTCGATGGGAAATTCCCGCTAAATAAAAGTGTTTATTAGCTTGTTCGGCTACAGCACTATCAAACTCGACCGTATGAATGATAGTTTCGCAATTTCCCAATGCTAGATAACAAGTAGAAAGACCATAACCAGTGCCTAATTCAAGGATAGTCTTGGGTTGGGATGCCATCACCAGTGCTTGCAAAATTGGGCCGGTGTCTTTGCGAATAGGATTTCGCCAAGCACTTTCCCCGTACTGTTCGCCACCAAGGACACTGATTTTCTCAATTACTGCTAAAACTTGTTGGTTCATCAGAAACTCTTGATAGGTTATTTAAGTTAAAAAGAGAAGGTTGTTCTCACTACTCCCACAACAACATCCGGGTTGCGAACGTCATGGTTGGGGGCGGTCAACCAGATTATACCAGGGGTAATAGTGATATTGTCGGTCAGTAGATGGGTGTAAAAGGCTTCGATGTGAAATCCCGTGTCGCGATCGCGGCGTTGTCCTGCCGGTAAACCAATCGCTTGAGCGATCGCCCCATTGCTCGTATTGGTCAACCGGGGCTGCACCCCAAAAACAATACCAGCTAAGTTACCTTTTTTACCTATGTCATAAAAAGCCATAGAAAAACGATAGTCCAACACATTAGCATCTCCCTTAGTACCATTGCCCAAGGCACGAGCATTAATCAAACCAACAGAACCACTTAACCCCAAAGTCGGGGAGACTCGATAGGAGATTCCAGGAAGATATGCGTTACCGACAACGGGCCCAGCCCCCAGAATTTTGGCAGCGTTACTACCACTCGCCGTATCAGCCCCAAATTGAGGAGAGTAGAAGTGGATATAATTTAAAGCAAGATTGAGCGCCCCGAAAGTGAAGACCGTTCGTACAGAACCACTGTAGCCACCACTGAAGAGACCTAAAGTCGGGTCGTTTGTCCGGGATTCGCTGCCGGCCGAGAAATCGACGTTCAACCACGGAGTTGCTTTCCACTGTACGCCAATCCCTGTCTGTTGACCGATGGGGTACAGGATCGGGTTCATTGAACCAAAGTACGATATAGATCCTGTTGTAGGGCCAGAAAATGGACTCAGGGGTGCTGAAAGTATCCGATCGCTAGAAAAGGCATTTAAAGAAACCAGCAGTTTGTCACCCACCGGGAAACTGTATTGCAAAGCGTTGAGCTTCAAACTTCCATCCCCAGATGTGCTAGTGGCAGAAAAAAGCGTTTCATCAGTGGCACCCCTCAAACGGCTTTGCGGAAATTCGGTAGCAGCGTCAAGC
>DMYK01000013.1:0-125 GCA_003483675.1 Microcoleaceae cyanobacterium UBA11344 | reverse complement strand
AGTCGGACTCTATAGCCGAATGCAGTATTATTCGCCTCACTAGCATTTTTACCAAAAGCATCTCCCAGATAAGTCAACACCTGACCGTTCAGCTTTGTGGTTGTGGAGAATTGGTTGGCTTCGAG
>DMYK01000295.1 GCA_003483675.1 Microcoleaceae cyanobacterium UBA11344 | reverse complement strand
GCGCAGAGGACACAGAGGAAGAGTGGATGGGAGGGGATAAGTATTTTTAAAGCGGTTGGTCTCTGTGTTAGCTGCGCTAATTCCAAGTATTGTAAAAGATATTTGTTAAAAAGTACCGGGAGTCTTGAAAAATGACGAAGATGCGGATAGGGCTGTTATTCGGCGGGCGATCGGGGGAACACGAAGTCTCAATTAGTTCGGCTAGGGCGATCGCGCGAGCCCTCGCTTCTGACGAAAATGCCACTAAATACGAGGTTCACCCATTCTATATCCAAAAAGATGGCCGCTGGTTGTCGGGAACAATACCTCAACAAGTCTTATCCACCGGAAAACCTCTGGAAATAGAGCAACAAGCAGGACAAGATGACTCTTCCACATCTAGACAGTTTCCTAATTTTAATGCTGTCGATGTTTGGTTCCCAGTTCTGCACGGACCAAACGGCGAAGACGGTACGGTGCAAGGGTTGCTGAAATTAATGCAAATTCCTTTTGTCGGTTCCGGGGTTTTGGGTTCGGCGATGGGAATGGATAAAATTGCGATGAAAATGGCTTTTGCTCACGCAGGTTTGCCGCAGGTAAAATATGTCGCTGTTAATCGTTCTGAAATCTGGTCTAATCCTTGTGTTTTTCCGAAACTGTGCGACCAAATTGAGGAATCTTTGGGCTATCCTTGCTTTGTGAAACCTGCGAATTTGGGTTCGTCTGTGGGAATTTCTAAAGTGCGATCGCGCGCTGAATTAGAAGCTGCTCTCGACAGCGCCGCTAGTTACGATCGCCGGATAATTGTGGAAGCGGGTGTGATAGCTAGAGAATTAGAATGTGCTGTTTTGGGTAATGACAATCCCCAAGCTTCCACGGTGGGAGAAATTAGTTTTAATAGCGATTTCTACGACTACGAAACTAAGTATACTCAAGGGCAAGCAGATTTGTCAATTCCGGCAAAAGTTAGTAGTGCCATAATCTCAAAAATTCAAGAAATGGCACTGCAAGCATTTTTAGCCATAGATGGAGCCGGTCTAGGGCGAGTAGACTTTTTTTATGTTGAATCTACAGGGGAGGTTTTGATTAATGAAATTAACACTTTTCCCGGATTCACTGCTACCAGTATGTATCCCCAACTTTGGGCTGCTTCGGGCATTTCTTTCCCCGAATTAGTAGACCGTTTAATTCAATTGGCTTTAGAAAGACACGGGGAGAAATCTTGAATCGCCAACCTTAAACCGCGAACTACTAACAGCAAAAAATAAATTATTCCGCAGGTTATATATCCTTACCTGCGGAAACGAGATAATATGGTAATAGCAGGCAGTGTCTGCCTACAACCAAATTCTTCTGGTCCGATCGGCAACTGGCAATTTTAAGTGGGTGGGTATAAATAAGTGCACAATAAGATGGCGAAAGGCGATCGGCGAACATTAGGGTTAATCTCAACTCTAAAATCTCAAGCTTTAAATCCGTTAACTTAAATGAGACCTTTCACTAAATTACCGCAGTGGTGGACTTACGGACTGTTATTTCCCCTAGCGGTACTCAACTGCTGGTTAGCCCTCCTAATCTTTGAATATTTTCGCGCCCTGATTACTGTTTTGGTCGTCGCTACAGTGCTGTCTTTTTTGCTAGATTACCCAGTCCGCTTTCTGTGCAGGTATGGGATGAAGCGCGATCGAGCAATTTTGTCAGTATTATTTGTTACTTTATTCGTACTGGTGGTTTTAGGCCTCACTCTCGCTCCCATTCTGCTCAATCAACTCACCGAACTTGCAACTCGACTGCCGACTTGGATAGTTTCTGGAACCGAACAGATTGAAGCGTTCCACAAGTGGGCGGAAAATCGTAATCTACGCATTGATGTTAGCGGTTTGACTACTCAATTGAGCGATCGACTTTCGGCTCAATTGCAGTCTCTAAGTGGCGAAATCCTCAAATTTGGCTTAGGTGCGGCAGATAGTCTTTTGAACTTCCTACTAACAATAGTTCTGACATTCTACTTGCTCTTACATGGCGATCAAGTGTGGGAAGGCTTGTTTAAGTGGTTCCCCCCCAAGCTGAGTGTCCAATTGCGGGCATTGCTGCCGCGAAGCTTCCACAACTACTTCGTTGGACAGGCTACTTTAGCAAGTTTGATGGGACTTTCCATGACTGTTGCTTTTTTAATTTTGCGAGTTCCCTTCGGGCTTTTGTTTGGTTTGGGCGTGGGTGTAATGACTCTAATTCCCTTTGGGGCACCTTTTAGTATTTGGATTGTCAGTTTGCTAATAACGCTGAACAATTTTTGGCTGGGTGTGACAGTTTTGGCTGTCGCTACAGTCATCGATCAAGTAATTGAAAATGCGGTGGCTCCTCGGCTGATGGGGAGTTTTATCGGTCTCAATCCCGTGTGGATTTTAGTTTCGCTGCTGGTGGGAATCAAGGTGGGTGGAGTAGTTGGTTTGTTGGTTGCTGTGCCGATGGCGGGTTTTATTAAAAATACTGTTGATGCTTTGGGAATTTCGGCGAACCAGTCGAGGGAGAGCAATTCTGGAGTTTCTGTTGAGTCTGCGGATTAATAAAATTTCGGACTTACGCATTTCAACGTAATTCTGTCATTCTGAGTCCTGA
>DMYK01000261.1:688-4172 GCA_003483675.1 Microcoleaceae cyanobacterium UBA11344 | reverse complement strand
GAGACAGACGCATCAGTCTTTCTCAGACTAGCCTCGACGGAGAATTTTTCAAGCGGTTATTTGACATACTGTTTTCCCTCTCGGTTCTGATCCTGTTTGCCCCGGTTTACCTGCTTTTGGCTCTTTCCATTGCCTTAAGCTCGCCCGGACCGATTTTTTACGTGCAGGAACGAGTAGGCAAAAACCGCAAAATGTTCTATTGCCTTAAATTCCGGACGATGGTGGAAAATGCGGACGATGTATTGCTAGAACTCATCGAAAAATCCCCGGATCTGCGTCAAGAGTTTGAAGACAATTTCAAGCTGAAACAAGACCCTCGAATTACCTGGATTGGAAGATTTTTACGAGTGACCAGTTTAGATGAATTCCCCCAGTTTTGGAACGTTCTCAAAGGAGATATGAGTGTTGTAGGGCCGAGACCTTTAGTTGAGGAGGAACTGCCGAGATATGGCCGTTACATTAACAAAATTTTGACGATCAGACCTGGCATTACAGGCTTGTGGCAAGTCTCAGGCCGCAATGACATTCCTTATCCCCGCCGAGTCCAGATCGACCTCTATTATGCAAATGACAAAAACCTTTGGATGGATATGTGGATCGTTTTCAAAACAATTGGTGTGGTAATTTTTCCCAAAAATAACGGCGCCTACTAATTTTTGTCAGTAGTCAGCGCTCAGCTTGATGATTTTGCTACTGTTGATTACTCTGACTACTGACTGACCATTCAAAGTATGAGCAAATACACAAATCCTTGAGGGCGATCGAGGAATTTTGAGTTAACGTAGAACTTGAGAATACGGTCGGCAGGTAACTCAACAGTCTCCTGCCCTGTAAATTTTTTGTGAGTTAACAGTCAGTAAAGGAAAAATTTAGATGACGCAACGGAAGCGAGCACTAATCACAGGTATTACAGGTCAAGACGGTTCTTACTTGACCGAATTCCTGTTAGAGAAGGGATATGAAGTTCACGGCATTATCCGGCGCAGTTCTACTTTCAATACCGATCGAATTGACCACATTTATGTCGATCCTCACAGCGAGGACGCCCAGTTATTTCTGCACTACGGCGACTTGACCGACGGCACTACTCTGCGCCGCATTATCGAAGAAGTCCAACCTACAGAAATTTTCAACTTGGGCGCTCAATCCCACGTCAGAGTTAGCTTTGACTCCCCGGAATATACCGTTGACACCGTGGGAATGGGCGTGCTGCGCTTGCTAGAAGCAATTCGAGACTATCAGCATCGCACTGGCATTGAAGTGCGTTTCTATCAAGCTGGTTCTTCTGAAATGTTTGGTTTGGTGCAGGAAGTTCCGCAAACAGAAACAACGCCTTTTTATCCCAGAAGTCCTTATGCTTGCGCGAAAGTTTACGGTCACTGGCAGACNNNTACGGACTTTTTGCCTGTAACGGCATTCTGTTCAACCACGAATCTCCCCGCCGTGGCGAAACTTTTGTCACCCGCAAAATTACTCGCGCTGTAGCCAGAATTGTAGCAGGCAAGCAGAAAAAGCTTTACTTGGGCAATCTCGATTCCAAGCGCGACTGGGGATATGCGAAGGATTACATAAAGGCGATGTGGCTGATGCTACAGCAAGATAAGCCAGACGATTATGTGATCGCTACCAACGAAACCCATTCGATCCGAGAATTTCTAGATTTGGCTTTCAAGCGCGTCAATTTAGATTGGCACGAGTACGTGGAGTTTGACGAACGCTACCTGCGTCCGGCAGAGGTTGAACTGTTAATTGGCGACTCGACTAAGGCGCGTCAGCAGTTGGGCTGGGAACCTTCGGTGACGTTTGAAGAGTTAGTTCACTTAATGGTAGATTCTGACATCAAAGCTCTCGAAACTCAACTTCGAGGTTCTGGCCACGGATTTGATTAAGGCGTCAAGCTAAGTGGACAAAATTCGACAGCTTGCACAAAGAGCGAAGATAGTTGCGTTGATCTGTCCGGCTACTTAAAAGCTATTAGCGATCGACCCTCAAACAGCAAGGTCATAAGTTGACTTAAGTCCTCTAACAGTTTGTTTGGCTGGGACAACAGTTTTAGATTTGAGATTGTCGATCGACCTTTATGGAACATGAGGATAAGAACATGACCAGCTTAGATTTAAGCAACAAGCAGATTCTGGTAACGGGCGGCACCGGTTTTTTGGGTCGTCAGGTAATAGACCAATTAGTGAAAGCGGGGGCTGATGCTAATAAAATTGCGGTAACGCGATCGCGCGATTGCGACCTCCGCATCATGGAAAACTGCCAACGCGCCGCCAACCAACAAGATCTCATAATTCACCTCGCCGCCCACGTCGGCGGCATTGGTTTAAATCAACTAAAACCCGCTGAATTATTTTACGACAACTTGATGATGGGCGTGCAACTAATTCACGCAGCCTACGCAGCCGGAGTCGAAAAATTTGTCTGCGTCGGCACAATTTGTGCTTATCCCAAATTCACTCCCGTTCCCTTCAAAGAAGATGACCTCTGGAACGGCTACCCAGAAGAAACAAATGCCCCTTACGGAATTGCCAAAAAAGCCTTATTAGTGCAACTGCAATCCTATCGCCAGCAGTACGGATTCAACGGCATCTACTTGCTGCCAGTCAATTTATACGGCCCGGAAGACAACTTTGACCCCAAGAGTTCTCACGTCATCCCCGCGTTAATTCGGAAAGTCCACGAAGCCCAAGAAAGGGGAGACAAAACATTACCAGTTTGGGGCGATGGTAGCCCTACCCGCGAGTTTTTGTATTCCACAGATGCCGCGCGGGGAATTGTGATGGCAACCCAGAATTACAATGACTCCGAACCGGTGAATTTGGGAACGAATTATGAAATCCCCATTCGAGAGTTGAGCGAGTTAATTTGCGAATTGATGGAGTTTAAAGGCGAAATTGTTTGGGAAACAGATAAACCGAACGGTCAGCCGCGCCGATGTTTGGATACAGAAAGGGCAAAAAATGCGTTTGGGTTTACCGCACAGACGGAGTTTAAGGAAGGGTTAAAAAATACGATCGAGTGGTATCGAAAACACGCCGCGTGAGCGTGAAAAATCCGGTTTCTTCAAGAAACCGGATTTTTTTGATGCCTAATTTATGGTTTGATTTGAAGCAAAAGTTAATTTGCCTATAGTATCAAAGGGAAACAGATTATGCAAACTCTCAAATTAGGTGCGTCAGGTTCCGATGTTGTTAAACTGCAAAAACGCTTGCTGGAATTGGGATTGAATTCAGGGAGTGCAGATGGTAAGTTTGGGCCGAAAACAGAAGCAGCGGTGAAGCAATTTCAGAGTAATCAAGGCCTTGTTACCGATGGAGTTGCTGGCGTCAAAACCCTGACTGCTTTGTTCCCTGGGGAACTGCTGGGGTCGTCACTTTTATCCTATAAGGCAATTCAACTAATTTTGGAATTCGAGATTGGTGGCGGACAGCAATATTACGAAAAGTTTTTGCAGAGTCCAACTTGGCCGGAAGGACAATCA
>DMYK01000261.1:0-663 GCA_003483675.1 Microcoleaceae cyanobacterium UBA11344 | reverse complement strand
ACCAAGATTGGCACAAATTAGGAGATGTTGAGCAACAGCGTTTGAGTGATTGCTGCGGGTTGACTGAGGATGCAGCAAAACAACGTTTAGATAGTGTTAGAGACATGATTGTTCCCTGGGAATTAGCCTGGGAAGTTTTTAATGTTGTCACAGTGCCGAAATTTTACAATCTGACAAAAGAGGCATTTCCCGGTTTTGAAGAATTGCCCGCAAATGTTCAAGGAGGATTGGTAAGTTTGGTATTCAATCGCGGCACAAGTATGCAGGGAAACCGCCGCCTGGAAATGCGTGTAGTTCGCGATTTAGTAACGAAAAAAAATGTGCATGGAATTGCCGAACAAATCCGCAAAATGAAACGGATTTGGCTGGGAACGCCCATTGAAAAAGGTATGACAAGACGCCGGGAAGCTGAAGCAGATTTAATCGAGGAAACTGTTTAAATATCTGGTTAGTTGTTAGTTGTAGGGTGCGCAGGGCGCACCTTATCGCTCAACTTGTAGGGTGTGCAGGGCGCACCTTACCGCTCAACTTGTCTGGTGTGCAGGGCGCACCTTACCGCTCAACTTGTCTGGTGTGCAGGGCGCACCTTACCACTCAACTATTTGTCTGGTGCGCAATGCGCACCTTACCACTCAACTATTTGTCTGGTGCGCAATGGGCACC
>DMYK01000253.1:0-12928 GCA_003483675.1 Microcoleaceae cyanobacterium UBA11344 | reverse complement strand
TTAATTTTTTGACGAGGTTAATATTGCTTTAAGCTTTCAAACTATTCTTGTTTCTAGGTTCAGCGCGCGTTTCGGTGAATCGCTTCTCTTCCGGCGCTTTATTAATATACTTACTTCGCAAGGTGTTGTCAAGCGTTTTGTGAAAGTATTTTTGATCTTTTTTAAAATCTATACACTGTAAGGGTTTCGGCTTTTGGGTCTGGCTCCGACATCCGCTGGCTGATGCCTCTTTTCAGGAAGGGGTCTTTTTTTGGGTACTCCGGGGGCTTTTTGGGCCCAGGATCTGCCACGCATGGGTAGAATGTCTCTACATGATGTAGATGTCCTATATATAGATGTTCGATCGCCCGCTCATGAAAAAACCTACTGCTCGCCCTAGTGCCTTATTCGTTACCTGTGCTTCACTGCTGCTGGCTTGCAGTCAGACGAACACTCCCCAAACCTCTACCACAGTATCTCCGGGGACTTCGCCCTCTGCCGGTACTTCGCCACAGGGTTCGGCTGGGGGAAATTCCAACACTATATATATAGGGATTGGGGTGGCGCAAACTAGCAATGTGGCTTTACTCGGCCAGGAGCAAGTGGCTGGGGCGAAAATTGCTGAGAAGTATTTCAATGACAAGGGCGGTGTGGATGGGACGCCGATTAAACTGGTGTTCCAAGATACTGGTGGAGATGAACAGGGGGCGATCAATGCTTTCAATACTCTGATTAATCAAGACAAGGTGGTGGGTATTGTGGGGCCAACTCTCTCGCAGCAGGCTTTTAGATGAGCATAAACACTACTTTTCAAGTGAATACCCGACAAGCTACGAACATACTTTTTATCCGCTTCCCATACTACATGAGAGGGATGGTTTGAAATAAAAGGATAGATTAAATAAACTTAGGTTGATTAATCAATTGTAGGAAACCAATTACATCTGGCAGACTGGCGCAATTCCAAACCATTTCTTCTAAATTAGTTGAACGGTTTTCTGGCAACTCGTCTTTTGTCAAAGCATGAAACTTCTCTTTAACTTCTTCATCAGTTGGCGGCTCTGTTGCTGCCCATTTCTCTTCAATATCACCAGAGTCATAAGTCATTCCACTGTCTGTTTCGATAATCACTCTAGCCAATCGCTGATTAGGGTAAATACTGGTGAATTTTTGTTCTTCAATCGGCTGTACGCAATCATATAGATGGGCAACAATATCACTTTTGAATGCCTTTTCAAATGTTGTCGTTGTGCCTAGTTCGCCATAGAAAAGAATGGCGGCCACCCCAAACTTTAGACTAAATTGTGCCTCCTCTATATTTTGGGGAAAGTCCATCGTCATCTCTTTCGTCGCCACCGCAAAGGAGTACACCTTTATACGTTTGATGTGTTTTAAGTCTTCCTTAATATTTTCTCTGATTGCTAATACAGCATCTAAACTCGCTTGCATCCACCGACAGACGGTGTAAGGCTTATAATAATACTTAGATAATTGCCAATACTGTCCTAGATCCTCCCAGATGGCAGCTACCTTCTTCTCCTCTATATTGAGAGCAGGTGATCCTGTGAAATCTTGCTTAGCCAGTAATGCAGCCGTAACACCTGCCATGCTGCCCAGCCAGCTCCCGTTCTCAGCATGGTGGGGTAAGCAACCGTTCGAGTAATCGGAGCCACAGGTGCTGTATATTCAGCTATACCAAGTGCATGTTTAGTTTGAGAGACACTCAATGATAATAGACGAGAAGCGATCGCTGCACTACCTATAGCATTCCAGGTACAAGCTGTATGGGCTCTACTACTATCCCTCTTATTCAAAGCTATGCCTGCTCTGAAAGCCACTTCAAACCCCATAATCCATGATGTCAAAAGTTCTTGACCTGTAGCATTAGGAGGAATTGTAGCCAGTAAGGTAGCTAGTAAAGTAGCTCCAGCCGTACCTCTAGCTAGGGGGTGTCCTCCATAAATGCCCATTGCATCAGTCGTCATTCCATTAGCGAAGGCTGCTGCTGGCATAGATACCTCCCGTCCATCTAGCCACAAAAAAGCACCTTTGCCGCCAGAGACAGTCACTACATATTCATTGACAATGTGGGAAACATGGGTTTTCCGACCAATGATTGCAGCTCCAAGTGTATCTAGTAAGCTACGAACCCCTTCTTGCTGGATTGCTTCTGGAATATCTTGTAACTTAAGTTGGTGAATAAAATTGATGACTGGCATTTTTAATATTAGAAATATAAAGAGTAAATTCTGTTCTTTGTCTAGGGGTGACAACCCGCATGAAACCCAGAGGGGGTAAAGATTGAGCTTCGTCAATGAAGTTAACTCGTAATAAACGTCGTTTTCATCAACAGGGTATACGAGCTGCAACCCTGATTGGGTCTAGTTTATAGACCTATTTGTCACCCTCCCAGGTTATTTGTAAAATTTCCTCTATTGATTTGTATCGTTTCCATGGCAGTTGTTGTAAAAAATCTATTGTTTGAGCGCCATAACGTTCTAATAGAGGTGCTATCCATAGCCCTGAAATATTTTTACTACCTGCTAGGTATTGTAAATATCTTTGTTCGGATAAAACGGGTACTTGGAGGATATGGGAGAGGGGTTTGATCAAGTCATATTCATACAACTTCCCTTTATGAAAATGCTCCACGATCGCCAGGGCATGACAGAGTTTAGTGTTACCTGCACCTAAACCATAGCCATTAATAGACCCATCAATCATTGTACACCCTGCTGCCATAGCTGCATGGGAGTTGGCTGAAGCCATCCCTAACATATCATGGGCATGGAAACCTAATACTCCATCCCATTCATTGCGAGCAGCAGTTATCAACGAAAAAACTTCGTTTGGTTGTGCTGATCCCCTAGAATCAGCAAAATAAAAAATATCGAATACATCTTTTGCTTTTGCTGCCAATTTGACTGCTGAGAGTAATTCATCAGGTGTATAGACTGAAAAATTAGCAAAATTCAAACTGCATAGCAATCCACATTTTTTCACCTTTTCGGCTATACTTATTGCCAAAGGAATCTCATCTTTCACGCTGACTACAATGCGAATAAGGTCGAGAAACTCACCCCTTGAATCTAATATCCTATCTATCTCCTCCTCATCAGGTCTCAACATTCCGGCAAGGCTTGCTGAGGTTAATCTCTCTTTCAAACCAGCTAATAATGATGCTGGACAACGTGCAGCAAGCATCCTGTTAGGGTTCTCACTAAGATAACCGACTTCGATTACCTCTACACCAACTTGATCCAACCCAGTAATAATCTGGAAAACTTCGCTTTCAGAAAAGTTCCAATTGTTGAGAAAACCTGCATCTCGCAAGGTCACATCCATGACGCTATGATATCGCAAAAAATCCATTTTTGATCAATAATAAATAACTACTTCATCAACTTAGTCAACCAGAGAACCCAATTTTTTTTCGTAATTTCAACTCGAGATTGGTAAAAATAAACCCTTTGAGGATCAAGGGGTTTGAGGCTTTCATAATATGCTATTTCAGCTTGTAGCATCAATTTAACCGCTTGAGATAAATCTACACATTTATTTATGTCAAGCACAAAATTAATCGTATTCAATTTATCTGCCTGAAGTTCATTCTTGACAGAAAGAGCAGTTCGAGGATTTACAAAACCTCCAACAGAAATACTTTTCCCTTTTGACTGCACTGCGTCAATAATTTTTTTGCATATTTCCTGTACCTCCGGATCGTCAACATTTTGTGTTCCCATAGAATTTGCCAAATCCCAGCGTCCCAACACCACCATTTCTAATTCATTAAAATAGGGGCTATTAAGAATGGATTCAAGATTGTTATAAGTCTGAATTGATTCTATCATCATAGCGAGCCTTGCCTTTCTATTATTTTCCTGGCAAATCTCTTTGGTAATTGTCACAAACTTTTGCAAGGCAAACTCAGACTCTACCATCGGAGCTAAAAAAACTGCTACTCCAATGTTTAACAAGTCCCTCATTTCTGTTCTGGCTTCAACTCCAGCAACTTTCATAAGCATGGGAATATCGTAGCTTCCCAATTGCTTTAGGTAAGCAATTTCTTCTGAGTCCATATTCTCCCATTCTGACCCAGCTTTAAACATGACTAAACCGTGGGATGTATAAAGCTCATCGACCATTTGATTCAGAGCCGCCAAAACTGAAGCCATCGGCTTTTGGGTATATAGTTCGTTTTCTTTAATGATTGTCATGATCTTCACAATTCCTCAAATAATTAGCAAGAGTATTTTTAACAATTTGAATCCTCCGTTCAAAGGATTCTTTGGTGTACCACCCACGACGGGGTGTAATAATCAGGTTGGGAAGTTGAAAATATTTTTCATCTTCACTAAGTAAATCTATCCCAGCGTAGGATAATTTGCCCTCTTTCAAAGCCCACTTCAAAGCATCAAATTTTATCAATTCATCAGGAGAAATATTGACCAATATAGCTCCTTTCTTTAGTTGGGAAATCGCGGAAAAATTTATAATCCCCCTAGTATCTTTGTTCAAAGATAGTGTTACAAAAATTACATCACTTTCTGAGAGTAAAGTATTCAAATCTGTCTGTCCCCCTAAACTGGTAGTAAGCTGACTTCGATTCCAATACTTCACTTGCATTCCAAAACCTTGAACGATTCTAGCTACTTTTTTCCCAAGGTCGCCCATGCCAATAATGCCTACTTTTTTGCCAAATAATTCAATACCTTGATGTTCAAATACTTGAAAGTCACCTAACCTGACTTGAGCATTAAAATCAACAATTCTTTTAGCAGCCGTAAGCATTAAAGCAACAGCGTGTTCGGCAACTGACGCACCTGTATATTTGGGTGTGTTCAAAACTTTTATGCTGTGTTTCTCACAATACTCCTGATCTATGTAGCTTGTTTCAGTTGTTGTTGCCAGGATCAGCTCCAGTTTGGGAAGTTTTGATAAATTACTAACATCTAGATTCATGAAAGTTGTGATCAAAATTTCCGTATCACTATACTGATCTAAGATTGTTTCCAATGAAAATGAAACCGAGCAATCCTGACACCAAACCACATTCAAATTAGAAAAATGATTAAAGATATCTTCTGGATCAGGCTCTCTATTATTCAAGAATAAACATTTTTTAATCATTGGTCAAGTAGAGGAACAGTAAATACCCAGTAGTGTGCATCCGATTCCCCTCCCAAATAAGGTTTATTGATTCTGCAATCTATCAGTCTCAAATGTCCAAGTTCCTCCAGTTCTTTATAGTACCCCTCGAAGTTGTAAGTCTGACAGAATAATACTCTAGTACTCAATAATATTATCCCTCCTGGCTTGGTTACCTGCACCAGCCATTTTAAAGCATTTGACTTCACTAAGTCAAAGGAAAATAAGCCACAGCAAATAGTGAGGTCATACTGATGATGTAAAAACAATGGCGGTTTTTTATTTAAATCACACGAACCGATAAGGATTTGATATGCTCCTGTTTCATAAGCTAACTTTACCATCTCTTGAGAAAAATCCACGCCATTAATGTGAGAAAAGCCATGTTTTTTTAATTTAACTCCGATCAAGCCTGTACCGCATCCCGCATCCAAAACCTTAAGGTCAGATCGGCGCTCTATTACTTGCTTGCTCACAAGTTCCATGAGATACTCTACGATATAGTCTGGTCCTTTATAACTTCTCTGCTTCACATCTACGTCATAGGTGGATGCCCATTTATCGTAGCGTTCTTGATGATTCATCATATATCAATCTACCTTAAATGGTTTTAAACAGTCCTAAGCTAAGACTTGATATAAACAGCAATCGGTTCACCCAATATTTCCATAATTGGCTCTATCCCTAAACCTGCTGTTTCTGGAGGTATTGCTGTCCCGTCCTTAAAAACATAACCACCCTTCGCAGGAATTACCGTATGCAATCGGGTAGAGTCTGACGTACCTAAACGATATCTAATTTGTTGTTCCAATCCTATTTATGGTTAACGTCTGAATGCACCCCTGAGTCAACTTTTAATTCCCATCACGAAAATGGAGCCAATCAACTGTAATCAGTTCTTGACAGACATCTATAGATGTCTGTCAAGCGTTTTGGGAATTTGTTTTTTATCTTTTGTTAAAACCTATACAGGGAGAGGGTTTGTTTCCTCAACATCTACATCTAAAAAGTGCAGGTGACTACCTTCTGAGGTATTGACAGCAATCACCAAACCTTTCTTACCCCAAGGGGCGATCGCCTTCGGTGCAGCGGGCCCACTAAAACTCCCTACTTGAATTCCTTGAGTGTTTAACACCACCATCTGCCCCCCAACATCTGCCAACACCCATCCCCAATTAGCAACACAAGCAGACACGGGGAAACTTTCAAGGGGAAGTCGCGCTACTTTGAGTGGCCACAACTTCATTAACAGCACAGCCGCTTTACCACCTTGGGGCATTCCCAAGATGGTATACGGTTCAGGTGTCAGCAGCACCTGTCCGACGCTCGTCGATAACCGCACAGCACCAACTGCCGTGCCACGACGAGTGTAAACTCTGAAAGTAGTTTGGGGATTTTTTGGTTCGTTGTCGGGCCAAATTGCCAAGACGTGCCGCCGATCCAAAAACATTAATTCTGGCAAAGAGTTTTCTGGTAGGGGCACAGTAGCGATCAGATTCAGGGCTTTTTCCCGATCGCCCGCAGTGCTGTTTGCAGCTAAAGAATAAAAGCGCAGTTCGCCCGGAATAGCGACTGTCAACCAGCGCCCGTGACAGTCAACAGCAGCTTTACAAGCATTACTGCGCTCGCCAGGACCTAGATCCAGCAAGCACTGAGGCTCCCAGGTGCGATCGCTCAGCCAGTAAAGTTTTTGTGAAGAAAGAACACAGCAGCCGTGGGATGCTGGCAAAATGCCCCGCACTGTTTCCGGCATTAATATAGAAGTTTCGGTTTCTCCTGTAACTAGGTGATTTCCCGGCTGACACCACACCTTTACCTCAGTACCCACAGCAGCGTAGAGATAGGTTTCATTAGCAACCAAAACAGTCAGCGGTGCAGGAAGTATCAGTGGCTTTGGTTGCGATCGCAAGTAATCCACAGTCTGAAGTAGATTAATAGGCAGATCAGATGTTTGTTCGTCTTCGACTTCCAGCCCAGACTCAGTTTCCGAATTCAGACTTTTGGAGTCACTGGTTGCGGGATTTTCCCAAGGAATAAAGCAGTCTCCCAATTGTCTGACAGCAGGATCGTACATCACCAGCCGCAGAGCTTGAGCCATTTGGGAAGCACTAGGATAGCGGCGGGCTGGCAGCTTTTCCAAAGATTTTTTGACTATTGCTTGCAAAGGTTCCGGGATAGCATTAGGAAGTTGCAAACGTTGATTCAGGTGCGCCCATCTCAAATCTCCTGGTGTTCCACCAAAAGGCCGGTAGCCCATTAGCAACTCAAACAACAGAATTCCCACTGCATATATATCTGACATGGGAGAGTAAAGGCCGTAAAACCGCTCTGGAGCCATGTAAGCGGGGGAGCCTACGGTAGCATCAGGAGAAATTTCTTGGTGGAGACGGGTAGTACCGATTTCTGGAAGTCGGCGGGCGATGCCGAAGTCTGACAACCGGGGCGACCAACCTTTGGAGCCTAAAGTTAGGAGGATATTTTCTGGTTTGATGTCGCAGTGAACTACGCCTCGGCGGTGGGCGTAGTCTAAGCCTGCTAGTATTCCCATGATTAGCTGCAAACCTTCGAGTAGTCTTAGGGGGCGGTCTTGTTTGAGCAGGTTGCGGAGGGTTCCTCCCTCGCAGTAGTCCATAACTAAGTACCTGCCTGTGGCTGTGTGTTCTAGGGCTCGGCAGGTGACAATGTTGGGGTGCTGTAAGGTGATCAGGAACCACAGCTCTCGCAAGAATTCGCTAGTTGGGGCTTTTTGATGGCTGAGTTCTTTGAGAGCTACCAGTTGGCTGGTGAGGCGGGAGTCCTTGGCGGGAGTTTCTCGAACGCTGGCACAATAGACTCGACCAAATTGTCCTTGTCCGACTAGCCCTAAAATGCGGTATTTAGAATTTTGCATCGGTCTAATTATAGAAAAAGCTTGAGCTAGTATTAAAATATGTAAAGAATTCTGACAAAATTCAAATTTTGAATCGATCGCCAGGTACTGCCTATGTTATCTCAGGTTCAGTCTGGGCCGACTAAAAGCGATCGCACAGTCGCACCTACTAAAATCCTGGAGTCTCGCATTCAGTATAAATCTTGCCGGATTCGAGTGCCGGATTTGGCACAGCCTGTGGCTGCTATTTTAGTCGATCGCGAGTATTACAGTTTTTTTAAGGCTCTCAAAGAACCGGAGAAAGTTTTAGCGACGGTTGCTAAGCTAGGGAATAGGGGCGACTCAACAGCGATTACCAAAACAGCGAGCGGTTATGCAATCTGGGTTATGGAACCAGAAGCCGATGCTGTCTCGCCATCTTAAACGTTCTAAATACTCAACTTGACAGGATGAAAAATCAATATGGTTAAAATTATTAGACTAGATCCAATTGCCGAAGAGATGGCAGTCGAAACGCGATCGAATATCCTGTCTGCCTTACTTTCCAAAGACTTAGACGTTCTCAAGGAATGCGGGGGCCGGGGGATGTGCGCTACCTGCCACGTCTACATTAAAGAAGGCATGGAAGGCTTGTCTGGGATGAACCGTCGGGAGAGGAGGACGCTGGAGGTCATTACTACAGCGGCATCCAATTCGCGGCTGGCTTGTCAGGCTGAAATTATAGGCGAAGGCGTGGTTGTGCAAATACCTGCGGGGATGTACATCAATGCTATTGAAAATGTGGAAGCTCTGATCGGTCGCCGAGCTCAGCAAGATTTGTTACATCCAATTACGGGTCAAGTAGTTGTAGAATCGGGAAAGTTGATCACTCGCTCGATCGTCACTCAGCTTAATGAAACCCGCTTCCAAGTAGGACAGTATTTAGTTCGCACCAGAGAAGCTTAAAACTGATATGTTGGTATTTTAATAACAGAGAAAAGCCCTATGTTGAGTCAACTTGCGCGTTTGAGTATGGAAGCAGACGGACGCTATGCCTCCGCGGCCGAACTCCAATTTTTGAAAGACTATTTTCAGTCTTTGAACCACAGGATGAGTGCGTATAAAAAAATTCAAGCCTCTGAAAAAGAAATTCTTAGCCAAGTGGAAGCGCAAATGCAGTCTCTAGACCCCAGTTTATTTCGGCGGGGGTCTCAAGATGTGACTGCCAAGTGTCGCGGAGATTTTGCACAGGTGTTGAGGCACTCGGCTGCTGCACTGTTAATGAATGATACTGAACGGTTGCGCGATCGGCTTTTACTGTGGTTACAAACTATTTTGGGCGCTGTTCAAGTTAAAAATAGTTCAGCCGTGACTTACGATGTCATGCAAAAGGTGATCAAACAATATCTCACTGCTGAAGAAGCCAGCCTATTTTTGCCGATTCTGGAGATTGACCGCACTTTATTGGGCAAATAATCAATACAAAACAGCTACTTAATTTAGTGGTAAGTTTTACCATTGGGGAGAATTGTTGCCATCAGTTTTACTCCTCTTAAATCTGCCCCGGCGAGAATGGCTCCTCGGAGGTTTGCTCCTGTCAAATCAGCTTTTCGCAAGTCCGCCTTAGTCAAATTAGCTTGGCTCAAGTCAACATGATCGAGGCAAGCATCAGAAAGGTTGGCATTGATCAAGTAGGCTTGACTAAAGTTAGCATTGGTGAGGTTAGCTCCACTCAGGTTAGCTTCCATGAGATAAGCACCGCTGAAGTTGGCTTCGTTTAATAATGCTTCTGCCAAATTGATTCCGGTTAAAAGTTTCTGGCTTAAGTCTATGCCGCTGAGGTCGGCTCCATTGAAGTTGACACCGCTTAAGTGGCTGCCATTCAAAGTGATCTTTCTGAGATAGGTCTTACTCAAATCTGCCTTGGTCAAATTCGCTCTGTTCAAGCAAGCTTCAGTGAGGTCTGATTCGCCCAAACACGCATAATTTAAATAGGCTTCAGTGAGGTTGGCTCGCCGGAGATTAGCTTTTAATAGGTTGGCTTTGGTTAAATTAGCGCGGGTCAAATTCGCTCCGGCTAGGTTGACTTTGGACAATTCTGCTCCGGTGAGGTCTGCTTCACTCAAGTCTGCTTCTTTGAGACTAGCTAGAGTTAAGTCTGCATCTTTAAGGTTTGCCTCTTTGAGGTTGGCTTTAATCAGATAGGCTTTTTGGAGATTGGCATGGCTGAGAACGGCATTGCTGAGGTTGGCCGCGCTGATGTCTGCACCTGTGAGATTGGCGTTGGCGAGAATTGCTCCGCTCAGGTTAGCCCAATTCAGGTGAGCTCCTGACAGATTGGCGTCGGTGAGGTTGGCGCCGGTGAGATTGGCGCCACTGAGACTTGCTGCGAACAGGTTAGCGCCGGTGAGATTGGCTCCGCTGAGGTCGGCTTTGCTGAGGTTGGCCCGACCGAGATGGGCTCCTATGAGGTCGGCTCCGCTGAAGTTAGCACCGATTAAGTAGGGTCGAATCTGGTGTTCGTTCAGGTTTGACAAAATTAGAGTCGGGGCATCGCTGGATCTGTATAAGTCGAGCGTACTCAGGACGATACCGCGCAGGTTGGCTTGTCTAAAATCTCTTTCGCCGGCTGCATATCGATTTAGGAGTTCATTGGCATCCATTGAGTTTGAAACTAAAGTTTGGGGTTGTTGGTAGTTTTAAAAGTTATGAGTTATTTGGGTAATTATGAGTTGTGAATTGTTGATTTGCTCTTGACAATAACAGGACTTACGCATTTTCCACGGTGTGGAAAGGGTTTGAGATGCTTCGCGACCCTCAGAATGACATAATTAGGTTATTAGTGCGTAAGTCCTAAATAAGTGTTTTTTTTAGCTTAAATATTGCTTATTTAAACTGTTTAACTTTTGATAATTCAACTCACCGCTCCGCCGATACGAGCGATGAAAGCGCTTCAATTAAATCGATCAAGATGACAGCTATTAGCCAGAAACTAATAGCTATCAAACAAGTCAGTTTTTTTGACAAAGTTGACTGATAATGGTTTCGTGATCTTGTCCTTCTTCGACCATAGAATCTGCTGGTTGGAGGCGATCGCGTAGCCCTAAAATAAAGCGGTTACAGTCAGAACCCAAGGATTCGCAGGAAGTTTGTAGACAGTGGAGTTCTCGACCTGTGAGTTTAGTAAAGAACGAACTTAAAATGCCTGCTTCTAGAAAACAGGCTGGTAGCTTCGACTTAGGGGCTGTTTTAGCAAAAAGAGAGTTAGCAATTTTTACTATTAAAAATCCCTGGGATGAATAGCTGGGGTCAAGTTCAAATGTTCCCCATCCGTGAGTCTTCCAACACTGTTGTAGGCACTGAATAAATTCTACCATTTCCATTTCGGAAACTGGCTGGTCGTAGTATTCGCTGACTTCTTCGCAAAAACGCACGTAGAAGTTTTTGCCCCACCAGCGACCGCAGTTGAATAGCACTAGGTGGGAAGCTTGACCGGTTTCTTGTTCTAAGCCGATGTAAATGGCTTGAATCAGTGTTTCTGGAAGTGCTAGGAGCCTCCCGCCCCGGCGATTTTCGAGCAAGCCGAGTTCGAGGTCGCCTCGCACGTAGGCATCGCTGGCAAAGTAGTTTCCTGGGAGGCGGGGCTGTTTGAGTAGGTCGGCAATATTAATCATCGGTTATTGGGAATTGGTTATTGGTTAGTGGTTAGTGGTTAATGGTTATTTGTTACGATTGGTAATTGGTAATTGATCATTGTAACTGACAAATAACAAATCACAAATAACCCATAACAAATAACTACTAACTTTTTTAGATCAGTTACCTGTTGCCTATTCTGGATGACCTATACCAATAAGAATTGATTGTGCTTGGTCTAAAAATGGTTGCAATATAGCCCTGGCTTGCTCTGAAAGTAATTCTTTCAAACGAGTTTGCAGCAGATTGCAAATAGTTGCTTCGATTTTTTGAGTGTGGTGGGCTTCAACTATGCCGGAAAGCCAGTCTAGGAGGCGCTGTTCTAGAAAAGCTTGATCGTTGAGCAGCATGGCCATAGCGCAGTAGCGCAAGACTAATAACCAATGTTTTAGCGATCGTTCTAGGGTTTCTTGTTTTTCGTCTGGGAAGGTTTCTTCTAGCTGGTTGGCTACTGGCTGGAAGATGCTTTCTTCCTTTTCTCGCAAGAATTCGTAAATTTTTAATCGCTGGGAGAGGGTTGCAGCTTGACGCTTAAAGGCTGTGAGTTCTTCGGCTTTGAGAAAGCGATTTTCAGCCTGATCTAGAAGTGCTTCAATCTCAGGGTGCATGATTTTAATTAAGTGGTAATCGGTAATTGATCAAAGGAAGTCATTTGGCAGTTGGCAGTTGGCAGTTGGTAGTTGGTAGTTATCAGTTATCAGTTATCAGTTGGTAGTTATCAGTTGTTTTCCTAATTACCAATAACAAATAACCAATAACAAATTACCAATTACCAATTACCAATTACCAATTGCCAATATTAACTCTTGGTCATTTTCCATTCCCCAGAAGCCTTAAAACAGGTCGAATAGGTCGTCAATAGTGACTTCGGCCGGTTCATAAACAGAAATTACTGGCAAGGGCGGCGGTGGGGATATGGCACCTACTTCGGGAATTCCTTCCCAAGAAATAGCCCGAAAAAAGTCTGCTACTGGCATGGTTAAGGTCAGTAATTGACCAGGGGCTGAGCCATTGGGGGTTTCTAAAGGTGTTCCCAGCCAGTTATAGTGACCAAAGAAGTCTTGAACAGACTTCTCTAACCACGAAGTTTGAATTTTCATCTGTCTTCTCCCTTGAAGACCCCCGCGATGGTTGTACTCAGCACGGGACAGGCGGGCGTCCCTGGGGGGTAGGGTTTATGCAACATAGGCATAACCGTCCTTTTTGTGAATGTGTTTGGAGTATTCGTGAGTAATTACCGCAATATTTCACCGTTTT
>DMYK01000328.1:2114-3825 GCA_003483675.1 Microcoleaceae cyanobacterium UBA11344 | reverse complement strand
CTGCAACTTTTTACTCATTTTATATAAATCTACTTGCGGATAATCTCCCTGAAATAGAGGAATCAGAGACTGAACAACCGCAGCAATTCCCTGCGGCGGCACTGCATTCCCAATCTGTCGCCGCACTTCAGTGGTAGAACCTTCAAACACAAAATCATCAGGAAAACTTTGCAATCTCGCTCTCTCCCGATTTGTCAAAGATCTGGGTTCTGGATAATGATAACCCCAAGTTCCGCCGCCCCCGCCAGCAATGATTGTAGATGATGGTTTATCTGGATGAATTCGTCGATAAACGTGACTAATCATTCCCTTTACATAATAGGGGCTATCTTTGGGAATATCAGTAAAATTGCCACCAGCGTTAATTCGCTTCAAAATTTCAATGGTTCGTGGCTGAATTTTCTGATGTTCATTATTAAAAGGCACTTTCTCCACATCTTTCAATGCTTCCCCAGCACTTCGATAAGGATATTTACGATTTTGCCCATATTCTGGTTGAGGATGCACAAAGTTAAATTCTGTATCCATGCGAATGCCAACTAATAACACTCTTTCTCGAAATTGCGGAACTCCATAATCAGCAAACTTGTAAAGTTTAGGTTTAACTAAGTAGCCGGGAGCGATACTTTCAAAGTCGGAAATTATTTGTTTTATTGCTTGATAATTATTGGCACTTAATAAGCCTTTGACATTTTCTGCTACAAAAGCTTTGGGCTTTTTCTTATTGACAAAATCGAGAAAGTATGTATATAAATTGCCTCTGGTTCCTTCAAGTCCGGGACGTTTCCAAATCATTGAAAAGTCTTGACAGGGGAAGCCTCCTATACATATATCAGCTTTGGGAATTTGTGCAATATCTATATTTTCTATGCTGTCGTTGACGATGACATCAGCAATGTTTCTGCTGAATGTTTGACAGGCGTATTTATTGGAGTCGATCGCCCAAACTAATTCAAATCCGGCTTTGTGGAATGGCAAATCCATGCCACCACAACCTGAAAACAATGATATCAGTTGGGGCTTTGTTTTCCATGCGATCGGCTTGAGACGTTCGATTAACATATTAGTTCGCAGTAGGACAAGGGCGGGCTGGATGCCTGCACCACAAGATAGTAATTATACCAAAACATCATCGTATTCGACTAATCAATTGATCTTTCATTCTTCATCGTCGGGCTAAAAACCCGGTTTCTACGTCAATATTTCTCGCAGGGATGCAAGATTGTGCTCAGAAACCGGGTTTTTTGCGTAAGTCCTGCAATTGATAATTTCACTCTTCATCGTCTAACTCGATCGCCATTTGACGCAGTTTTGGGGACTTTGAACACTCCAGTCCCCACCTTCTTAAGGGGGGCTAGGGGGGATCACAATATGCAGCTATTATCTTCTGCTGTAGTTCGTCTGTCATGGCTAGTAGTTCTGATTGTCCGATCGCACTTTGTGCTCCACTCGCCAACCACTTCAATTGTACCGTCTCGTTTTCCGCTTCCGCATCTCCCAAAACTAAGCAAGCAACAGCACCACTGCGATCGGCTCTTTTAAACTGTTTCCCAAAAGCACTAGCGCTCAAATCTATCTCGACACTAAACCCCGCAATTCGCAATTTTTGTGCTAACAATACCGATTGTTGTTCGGCTTTTTCGCCCCTAGATACCAAATAAAAATCTAACTTTGGTTTGGGCAAAGGTGGCAACTTTTGCAGCAGGATAAT
>DMYK01000328.1:706-2048 GCA_003483675.1 Microcoleaceae cyanobacterium UBA11344 | reverse complement strand
GCTTGCGCGCCCAAATCGTCGGAGATAATTTCAAAAGCGGTGTAGGTATAGTAATCTAAACCGCGCACTAATCGGGGATTTAACTGATAGCTAATTCCTAAGTTGGTGAGCATTTGCTGCACTCGATCGAAGTGCGATCGCGATTCATCCCCCAAATATTCCAAAATACTTGGTGCACCAGTTACAATTTCTTGAGTGCGCTCATTTTTACTATCCAAAATCCGCAGCGGATTGCGAGTCAAGCGGTCTTGAGAATCGGCATCTAATTCGGATTTGTATGGTGTAAAATAATCTATCAAAGCTTGCCGATAATTTTGTCTGTCTTGCTTATTTCCGACAGAGTTAAGATCGAGGCGCAAATTTTTTAAACCGAGAGTTTGTAGGAGATCACAGG
Organism: Microcoleaceae cyanobacterium UBA11344; assembly: GCA_003483675.1. Taxonomy (GTDB): domain Bacteria; phylum Cyanobacteriota; class Cyanobacteriia; order Cyanobacteriales; family Microcoleaceae; genus Microcoleus. The sequence goes on along the minus strand of DMYK01000328.1, from coordinate 1,654 downwards.
CGATCGCAATTACCTCCACATCCGCACGGGGATTCGCACTCCCCAAGACTTCCACTCCAATTTGATTAAACTGTCGTTGTCTTCCTTCTTGGGTGCGTTCGTAGCGAAACATCTGCCCAGTATACCACAGACGCTGCAGGTCACCAGCCGCATACAAACTATTTTGAATAAAAGCTCGCACTACTCCGGCTGTTCCTTCTGGCCGCAAAGTAGTCGATCGATCGCCCTTATCCTTAAAAGTGTACATTTCTTTGCCCACCACATCGGTAGCTTCGCCAATGCCGCGTTCAAATAAGGATGTTTGTTCAAAAATAGGTGTCCGAATTTCTCGATAGGCCGCTTTTGTTAAAATAGTTCTAGCGACTGCTTCGATATTTTGCCAATATTGAATTTCAGCGGGCAAAATATCCCGCGTTCCTGGTAAAGTTTTAATTGCACTCATGAATGTTAGTCTGTTGTCAGTTGTTGGTTGTTATTTGTTGGTTGTTATTTGTTGGTTGTTATTGGTTATTTGTTCCTCGTCATTTTTGAGCTTGGGCTTGTTATTTTTGGCTTCGTATTTATTGCTTTTTGGCTTGAATGACAAACAACCAATAACAAATAACCAATAACCAATAACAAATAACCAATAACTAATAACAAATAACTAATGACTCCCAAGCCGAGTATCGATCGCCATAATAAGCCAAAATGCGATCGACCCGTTCGCGATCGGCCAAATCGAACCCTTCAGGATACTGTATCCACAAAGCCCCAACTTGGCTGTCGCTGTAATCAAACCGCTGCGACTGCTGCGGAATTAAACCCGTTTCCACCCCTTCAACTTGACGCAAATGGACCGCCACTTCGCGATACACCGCCAGTGGCAATCCAGGGCATTGAATTTGATAGCGCAGTTGTTTTTCTTGTGCCGTTTGCATCATCTGTTTGTCTATCCGCAACATTGGG
>DMYK01000328.1:0-671 GCA_003483675.1 Microcoleaceae cyanobacterium UBA11344 | reverse complement strand
AAACATACCTTTCCCCACTGCAAAGCCCAGCGCACCAGTGAAACTCGATTGTCAACCCGCGTCTTATTCAAGATATTGCTAATGTGGTTGTCAACTGTACGCTTGCTAATCTCCAACTTTTCGGCTATTTTCTCATTGGTCAATCCTGTCGCGACTAATTCTACCACTTGCAATTCTCTGTCTGACAGGGTGACAGGGGTCTGAGAAACGCTCCCACTCATAAATTTTTCCTATCTGTGCATATTTACCTATCTACAATTCTAGAGGATGAAGGATGAACTATGAACAGAAAATTAAATCTTTTTGTGCTATGGTTCCCTGCACGAGGTTCTTCTGGTCGATCGAGCATCACGTCCCGACACAGCGCACTCCCGACACAGCGTGCAAGTACAAGCCCTTGATTCCTGTGCTCTGGGTGGCGGCTCAACTACAAACTCGATCGCCTAGTTAGGGCGCATTCCACCGAAGCCGCCCAGAAACCCCCCATCAACCAAGTATTCGCCAATGCTTTGGAAGCCTCTGAGATACAGACCATTGTAGTTTGGGCCTTGAGCGTAACACCAGATTAACGGGAGTTTAAGAGATGTTTCGATAAATTTCTCCCTTTAGGGCAACTATCAGTAAGTCTGATATGATCGGGGTTGGCATTAAACAATAGTTGGTAAATTTTC
>DMYK01000356.1:2021-3198 GCA_003483675.1 Microcoleaceae cyanobacterium UBA11344 | reverse complement strand
GGGGATACGATTTTTGTGGATATTGAGAATGAAAGGTTGGCGTTTAAAAGACTGCCGGCTGGGTTGGTGACTGTTAAATAATTGGAGTTACGGCGAAGCTACAGAAACCCGGTTTCTTAGACAATTTATGTTGGATGCCGAAAGAGCTCGGAAGAAACCGGGTTTCGACACTTCGGCGGAGTTTATCCTGAGCCCTTCGACTACGCTCAGGGTAAACTCCGTCGAAGGGAAGTGCAACGCTTCGCTCAACCAGCAGTTTTTGCGAGAATACTTCGTACAGCGCGCAGAAACAGCAAAAAACCCGGTTTCTCGCGCCATCAACCTAAGATGACGCAATTACAGAAACCGGGTTTTGGCGTCCAGGATTGATAACTTACTTCCGCACCATCACAGACTTAATCACAGCATTCGGCTGATACTTCTTAGTCTGATAAAAACCCCCTTTACCAGCGCCATAAACTCCCGCAAATTGCTTCCCTTCAGCCTTGGGTACAAACATAATTTTGTTAGTGGGTTGCTTGGCAAAAACTACATTTTCTCTCATTTCATTATCTACATTATAAGATAAAGTAGCTTTGCCGTAAATTGCCTCTGCTTGTTTCAGAGTCATTCCTGGCCCGACACCCTGAACTGTTTTATAATTGGCATTGTCAGTCCTTAAAAGTTCAATGACATCCGCATCTTTAAGCTTTGTACTCGCAGCATAAATAATCCGATATTGCAATTTTCCCGACTGGCTGACAGCCACAGCATCAAAGTCTACCATAAAAGGAGATTCGACCTTAAACTGCGCCGTGGAACCCAGAGCCTTTTTCAGTTGTCCGAAAGTCATTCCCACCTTGGCGGCTCCAATTGTGCGATCGGAAATTGTTAAACTTGCAGAGGGTGTTTTTTGAGCAGCATTTGCCGCTTCTCCCAACGGATTTCTACCCCCACGGGCGACAGCGACACCGGGAGTCGAAATTGCTCCCAGATAAGAGCCGATCGCCAACAAAACAGCTATCATTGATCCAGACAAAATTTTGATATTCAACATGACTAATTCTCCTAAATTTCAAATGCGACTATCAACCGGCATCTTTTTCACTATCCTAGGTATAACCTTGCTAGTTTGGATTCTGAGAGGTGTTGGCCTCTTGACATTCATTCCCGGTGCTGTTATTTGGATACTGATTTT
>DMYK01000356.1:1769-1983 GCA_003483675.1 Microcoleaceae cyanobacterium UBA11344 | reverse complement strand
AATTAATAATAGTTTGTTGATTGTTAACTGTTGATTGTTAACTGTTGATTGTTAACTGTTGACTATTGTCATAATAAATAATAGACCTCTCCCAAAAAGCTTGTCAAGAACAGGCAGGATGCCTGTTCCACAATAATTATGGGAGATGTCTAATAAATAACCCTTAGACTCTTTGACCCTTCGACTACGCTCAGGGAGCGGAGAAGTACCCAAT
>DMYK01000356.1:0-1712 GCA_003483675.1 Microcoleaceae cyanobacterium UBA11344 | reverse complement strand
ACATTCAACTGAGCTCCGATCAGCATCACCAAAGAACAAAGATAGAGCCACAACAGCAAAACAATAAAAGTGCCGATCGTCCCATAAGTCCAACTGTAATTGCCCAAATGCAAAACGTAAAACCGAAACAAAGCTGACATCAACGCCCACAAAATAGCGGCAAAAACAGCGCCGCAAAAAATAGGAATGTCTCGTTGGTGTCGGCTGGGCCCGTAACGGTAAACAAAGGCAAAGGCAACTGATACAATTCCCAAAGAACTAGGCCAGCGCCACAGCCCCCAAATAGCTAACAGTTCCGACTCTAAAGGGCAACTTGTGGCGGGGATCAGGCAACTTTTAAACTCTTTTAAATTGCAATTAGCAACGGACTCCAGCAGACAACTCTGGCGGGAAATAGCTTGTACAATTAAGTCGCTGACAAATACTGCTCCAGATGCTATAATTAATAGTATGATTGTGCCGATACTTAGCGCCAAAGCAATAAGTTTTGCTTTCAAAAAAGACCGAGTTCGATCGGGGGAGATTTCATGGATGCGATCGAGTGCAGCCATTGCCGCGCTCATTACTCCAGAAAATGCCCACAAGGATGCTACAAAACTCAGAGAAAATAGTTCTTGATTGCGATATAAAAGGATTTCTTTGAGGGAACTGCGAATCAAATTCCTCACTTCATCGGGTATCACTTCGCCTAAAAGACCGGCGATTTGATAAAGTGTTGATTGCAAAGATTCAAATAGCCCGATCGCCGATAACACAGCCAACAGCCCCGGAAACAGCGCTAGCATAGAATTGTAGGCCATTTCCGCCGACAGCCCCGGCAACCGCTGCTCTCCAGCCTTCACGCACACTTCCTTAAGCGTGTGCCAGGTCAAACATCGACAAAAAAGCCAAAAGTGACCAAATTTATTTTTGATAGCTCTCAGCAGCTTCAAAAGCACCCGAAACAAAGCTAAAATCAAGTAGCGCAGCCAGTAAAAAATGTTCATAACGCACAGGAAACGGGGAAATGGAAAATGGAAAATAAACTCAGAGGCGACAACTGGAAATGACAAGTGTTAATTATATGACTTACGCGCCGATCGGCAATTTTTACACTATTTATCCGGGTAAGGTGCGCCGAGGCGCACCCTACAAATAGTGTCTGTGCTTCCAGGAATGAATGAATTGAGCCATTACCAATTCGCAATCCCCAATTCGCAATTCCCAATTTCCCAATCTAAAATCTAAAATCTAAAATCTAAAATCAATATTATGGCTCAGGATGTCAGACAGTGGTTAGATGAAATTAAGCGACTGCAACAGCAGTTAACAGAAGCATCGCGCGATCGAGATGAGGCTAGTGAAAGTGCGGCTCAGTGGCGACAACTATATAATACCGAAGCCGAACAGCGGCGGAATGATGTTAAATTAACTCAGCAAACGATCGCCAATTTGGAAGCACAAATACAGCAACTCCAAACTTTCTCCCCCATTGTGTCTGAAGGCGACGAAGCTGGAATTGCTCGCCAGCAGGAAGTTGAAAAACAGCGAACAGTTGGCGAACTTAAAGCTAAATTAGTTATGGTACTCGAAGAGCGCGATCGGGCGATCGAACAAATCAAACAACTCACTCAAGCCCTCCAGCAAGAACAAACTCGTCACGCCGAAACTAGCAAAAATTTAACTACCGCTCTCGGAGATGCTATTGACTTGCTCACAAAAGCACAAAATCC
>DMYK01000614.1 GCA_003483675.1 Microcoleaceae cyanobacterium UBA11344 | reverse complement strand
CCGAGGCGATCGTTTTGGTGGGGGAAGTGGGCGGGTGGAGTGAACAAGCTGCTGCTTCTTACATCGCTGAGGCGATCGACAAACCGGTGGTTGCCTACCTAGCGGGTCGTTACGCTCCCAAAGGGCCGTCTTTAGGTCACGCCGGCACCTTAATCAGTTCTCGCGCAGCAGCGCAGTCAGCGTTTGGAGTCACAGCCGAAAATAAAATGGCTGCCTTTGAAGAGGCCAAGATACCAGTGGCGGCTCTGCCTTCGGAGGTTCCTAAATTGGTAAAAAAATTACTTAAGAAAAATTAAATTTTTCACGAATGTCCTAGGGGCGGGTTTTACCAACAATTGCCTACAATTAGCGCTCTCGAAAACCCGCCCCCACCCAACCCACAATCTACATCAAACATTCTGGCGATCGAATCACCGCAATCCTCTCACCGAGAGCCTCCGAGAAGCCCCGCAACTTCAGGGCGGGGAGGGATAGGAGCGGAAATCGATGAGGCTCGATGCCTCTTGAGATTTTCAATCTTATGCCTATTGCAATAATCTCACTAGGTGATATAATGTGTCTATGGAACAAACTCTTACCATAGTTGTCAAACTTGAACCCACTCCTGAACAATGCCTCAAGATTGAGGACACGCTTCAGGGTTTTGCAGGGGCTTGTAACTATGCCAACAGTAAAGTTGATGCCAAAGTAACGAACAAAAACACGATTCAAACTCTTGTTTATCAAGAGATTCGTGCATTGTTTGGCCTTTCGTCTAATCTTGCCGTTCGGGTTTGTGCCAGAGTTGCAGCCAATCGTAAAACAGCCAAACTCAAAAAGAAACCTGTCAAAAAATTTGCTGGGACCAGTGCTGATTACGATGCTCGGATCTTTGACTACAGAGAAAAAGACCTGACCGTTAGTTTGACCTTGTTGGGAGGCAGAGAACGGATTAAGTTCCATGCTGCCAATTATCAACTTGGGAAGCTCAAAGGGAAAAAGCCGACCTCTGCTCAACTCTGTAAGCACAAAGATGGGTTGTTCTATATCCACATTCAAGTGGACAATGAAACGCCAGATCCGACTGACTCCGACCAAGTAATCGGGGTGGATTTTGGACGGCGCGAGATTGCCCATACCAGTACCGAAAAGTCCTGGAATGGCAAGCAAATTCAAAAGGTTCGTGACCATTTCGCTCAGTTGAGAGCATCGCTTCAAGAGAAAGCCTCGAAGGGCACACGGAACAGTAGACGGTCTATCCGTCGATTGTTGAAACGGCTGTCGGGCTCTGAGCGACGTTTTCAGACTTGGCTCAATCATTGCATCAGTGCTGAAATCATCAATGAGGCTAAGGCCATCAATGCTGTGGTAGCCATTGAGGATTTGACGGGCATTCGTGAAGATACGAACAAAAAACCGCGCCACAAAACGGAACGAAGACGTTCTAATAGTTGGGCATTCTACCAGTTGCGTCAATTCCTTGAATACAAAGGGATTCGTGACGGGGTTCGTATCGTTATTGTTAATCCTGCCTATACAAGTCAAACTTGCCATCAATGCCTGCATATTGGTTTGAGGTCTGACAAAAAGTTCGGTTGTACGAATTGCGGTTGGCATGGTGACGCGGATTATAACGGTGCAATGATGATTTCGCTTCTTGGGGGTGCCGTAAGTCATCCCGAAAGCTCCGAATTGAGTTGCCCTATACAGGTGGCTTAGCTAGAGGGCTAAAGCCCCCGTACTTTAGTCGGGGGATTGCTTACGGGCCCGATTGGCTGTGGTGCCGTCCCTGTGGGTGCGGGTGCTGTGACGCGACGCACAGGGTTGGGCGTGATGGGCGGGATGCGGAGGCCAGGTTCGATCGTACTTTCGGTGCGAGTTTTTTCAGTTGTGGCCCTGGGGCGCATCAGATCTTGAAGCAGAGTTTGCATATTTCCTGCTAAACTCTGAACTTTCCCAACAGCGGCGCCAATGCTGGCAACATCTACGTACACCTCTGCCAAAGGATACTTTTTCAGGATTTCCAGGATTGATACCTTGCCATCGTCGCCGACTGCTAGAATCACGGCTGCGCGAAGAGCTTTGCCACTTTCTGTGCGGCGCTGAGTCCGAATTGCTTGACCGATTTCGTCGGTGATTTTTTCTCCAGGGGTGCTATAAATTACCCTGGCAAGATTAGCTGGCTTTAAGCCGATTTCTAAACCGATCAACCCGCGTAGGGTTCCTGCATCCATTTTGGAAGCTCCGATAATTTGTCGGAGGGTTGGGGTCGTTTTGCCATCTTTCGCAAAGTCTTCTAAGTCGCTGATATTAATGGCTTGCCTGATCGGGCCAAAAGTGAGGACAATTTTTTGGGCCCCTAATGCCAGAGTGCAGCTCGATAATATACTAGCGCTTGCTCCTAAAAGTATGGCGATGCCGATCGATCCAAATTTTGTTAACTTCATAATGACTGCAAAATTAAAACTAATTGGAGCCTTCTACATTGTAGATGCAGCAGTTCTATTCGACAAGCTCGCGACTGGAATTTGTACAACAGCCACACATACAATCTCGATTTAGATTTATTCTCAATATCAAGTTCAGAATAATTGACTCAAGCAACCACATATTTATTCTCTTCAATTTTCCGAATTTATTATCCATAAAACCTTTTGAAAATTCATGTTTAAAAACAAGCGTAAATCCCAAAATTATCAAGACAAGCCTAGGGAAAAAACAGCCACACTCAGCAAGAAAGAAATAGCTGCACAAAAACGCAAAATTACACAAAAGCGCACTGAATTTGTGCAAACGATCGTCATTTGTGGCGTCGTCAGTCTTGCAGTCACCACCGCGCTTTTTTTCGTCGCCAGCGCTAAGATTGCGATTGCAGGAGGC
>DMYK01000223.1:2964-7887 GCA_003483675.1 Microcoleaceae cyanobacterium UBA11344 | reverse complement strand
CACGGGAGGGTTTTTAATAGTGATGCGGGGGATGCTTGGAATTTTCATGAGTTGGCTTTTGTGAAGCTGTTGGCGGAGTTTTTTAAACAGCGCGCGAGGGTGATTGTGTTGACGGGGGATATTCATTATGCTGCTGCTGTGCGGCTGGGTTATTGGTCCGATCGGCATTTTGGCGATTCTCGATCGAATATTGAGTCTTTGAAGGGGGCGAATTATCAATCGAATTTTCAATATTATGTGTTGGCGCAGTTGACTGCTAGTGCTTTGATTAATGAGGAGTGGAAAACGCATTTAATTCATACTAAGATTAAGTCGCTGCTTCCTGAGCGATCGCAGGAACGTTTGGGATGGAATGAGCCGCTGGAATTGGTGAAGATTTCGAGGTTTGGTAGAAAGAAGGCGATCGCGGCTGCTGTTAGAAACAAACAATCTCTGCCTGATTGGGGCTATCGGATTGATTGGATTAAACGACAAAAAGCTCGGCTATTCTTGCAGCATGAAACTGGGATTCTGTCAAGTAAATCTGCTAAAAATAAGCAATTGTCATTGGTGCAAAGGTTGTGGCAGATTATATCGCTGTTGTGGCGCAATCGCTGGCTGCAAGAGGGTGATGAGATTGTGGGATCTAGCAATATTGCGATCGTCAGTTTTCAGTGGCCTGCTGATGGTGATGGGGAGAAAGCGGTGATTCAAAATGTTTATTGGCGGCCTCTTTGGGCACCGGATAGTGTGGTTTATAGTCAATATTTTGTGTCGCTAGAAACAAATAAGGATGATTAGAAACTAATCTGTCATTGCGAGGAACGAAGCAATCTCAGAAACCCGCCGGTTTCAACCGCCGAGGATTTCAATGGTAACAGATGCGGCCAAAAACCCGGTTTATGAGAGTCGGAGTGCGTCCAAAACCTGGCGGTTGGAAACCGCGTCTACGGATTTCTTTTTCAAGGTAAGTAACCCAAGGTAAATAATACGATATTTTCTAATTGTACCAATATCTCTGGATTGACTTCACCAATTTTATTTCGCAATCTTGTTTTATCCAAAACTCGTAGTTGATGGCACAATGCAACCGAATCTTGAGTTAATCCTCCCTCACCGCCGGGAATCAAAACACAGGAAGGAAGAGAGGCGCGACGCAGATTAGTTGTGAGAGGAATGCCGATCACAGTAGTCGTGTATCTCGAAATAGTATCGTTCTGAAAAATAATTGTGGGACGCACACCAGCCTGTTCTGAACCTTGTGTGGGATCGAGGTTTGCAATCCAGATTTCACCTCGTCTGGTCATGCCAAATCCTCATGTTTGAGGAGTTCTGCATATTCGCTGATTCCGAGTTCCGCAAGTTGTTGGTCTTCTTCGGCAAATTCGCTGTAGAGTGCAGCTAAGTTAGTTTCATCGATCGCAGGAATAGTCATTAATCTGGCACGGAATTTCAGGAAGGCAATAAATTCAAATACTTGTTTGAGTTGTTCTCGATCGAGCTTTTCTAATTCTTGTTGGATTAACTCTCTCATGACAGTTATTTTTGTTGTCAAGTTTTCTATATTATAGCATCGATCGCCCTAAAACTCGGTACATTAGGACTGCGATGGGCCCCAGAAACCGGGTTTTTTACGAAGATCTTGCATCGCAGCCCGCAGATGCGGCCAAAAACCCGGTTTCTTTAGTCGGTGGGAGCCCAGAAACCGGGTTTTTTACGAAGATATTGCATCGCAGCGGAGAAATTCGGAAAAAAACCCGGTTTCTTTGTCGGAGTGCCTCCAAAACCGGGCGGTTGGAAACCGCGTCTACACAAACAAAACCCGACGAAAGCGGGTTGAAGAATCCATATTCGAGATATTGAATGTGTGTTATTCTAGCATTAGACCTAGTTACAGGAGGAGCGCAGTGAACCAAGTCGTAACACTAGAAATTCGAGATGAATTGTATGCAGTTTTAAAGCAACAAGCTGAAAGTGTTGGTATATCTCTGGCAGAGTGGATTGCTGTTGCACTTGAACAGCAAAGCAGTTTATTAAGTCAACCCAAAACCGACGCAGAAAAAGAGGTTGCACGTCAGCGGTTTCGTCGCCATGCTGGATCGATTGATTTAGGCAACCCAACAGGTACAGACAATGTAAGCATTGATGCTGACTTAGTTCGGGCTTATGGTGGAGATTTTAACTAGGTGTTGTTACTGGATACATCAGGTTTACTCTGCTACGTCTACAAAAGTGAACCACAACACATACAAGCAGTTCAAATTTTGGATACTGCAAGTTATTGTTTAACTCACAATTACGTTCTGGCAGAGTTTGTTGCTTTAGCTTTGGTTCGACGATTTCCGCGTCAATCTACTCTTGCATTTATATCTGATCTGCTTGACAACCCCGACATTGAGGTAGTGTGGGTAGATGAATCTTTGCATCGGGAAGCTGTTAAGTTATTGATGAAACGTTCAGACAAGACTTATTCTTTATGTGATGCTGTAAGCTTTGTATTAATGCAGCAACGTGGCATCATTGAAGCATTAACAACCGATCATCATTTTGAACAAGAAGGTTTTAGGCGATCGCTGGTTTAGCATATTTCCTTGTTGGTAACTTGCGATATATCACTCAGATGACGATTAATAATATGAATCTTTAAAGGAGGCGCGATGCCTGCGGCTGGCTACACGCGATTAGGGATGAGGTGAAATTTAGAAAATAAGGAAGCGCGATCGCGTATCATCAAAAATAGCGCTTTTTCCGAAAGTTGGGAAAAGAAAGCGCGATACGGTGCCGTCAGAAATCGCGCTTTTTCACAAAGTTGGGATAAAAGGCGCGATCACGTATCATCAAAAATAGCGCTTTTTCACAAAGTAGGGAGAAGAGGCGCGATCGTATGCCCTCAGAAATCGCGCTTTTTTACGAGTTGGGAGAGGATGCGCGATACGGTGCCCTCAGAAATTATCCTTTTTCAGAAAGTAGGAGAGAAATTTTTAAGACTCTCTTTCCCACTTCTCTTAGTTAGTAATCTACATCGTAGTTCATCACGAACCAAACTGGATTCGCCCCATTCTCAGTTCTTGCGTTCAGTAGAATATACCTAAAAGAGCAAACCCCTGACTCCCAGGGAGCCTTGTTAGGAAAGTCAATGTAGTTTTGACCTGTAGAATCCCTTGAAATATCTTTTGTCCCAGTAATCTGTTGACCATTGCATTTCGTCGCTGTCCATTGAATAGTAACAAAAGAGCGTTCAGTTGTTAGATTTATATAAAACCCACCTATTCCCCAAGCATCAGGTGGTTTGAAACGGGTAGCATATTGATCACAAACTTGATTTACCGGACAGTTCCCAGGCGTTTCACGCTCAGGCCATCGCTCCCCCGCTCGTGCGATTGAACCGAAAGAAAAACTCGATATCAAACCAACAAACAAAAAACCCATTTTTAAGCCGTGCATAAGCTTCATTACCTTATCACCTGCGTTTCCGTTGATAAAATCAGCATTGTCACCACCCTGCAAAGTGTCAGCACCATCACCGCCAAACAGACCATTTTGGCCCGCACCGCCACTCAGAAAATCGTTTCCCAAGCCGCCATAGAGCAAATCACCACCACCTCGGCCCTCAATTCTGTCATCCCCTCCGTCGCCACTGATGATATCCCCGGATTCCGAGCCCGTAATCGAATCCGCACCCCCTAAACCCCGCAAACCGCCGATGAGAGTATCAAGCAAGCCGGGGGGGATGGTGAATGTGTCACTTCCCTCGGTTAAAATATATGCGCTACCATCGCTCGAAAGTGAGCCACCGCCGACTTGAGAAAGCGATCGCCTGATATTCGCAGTAGAACTGGGGAGAAATTCGTTTCCTGTGTTAGCATTTAATGGGTCTTGCGTGACAGAACTTTCTAGGGTATCGTTGCCCCCAAAGTTAAGGATACTCTGGACATTCTGAGCATTCGATACCGTTTCTTGAGTCGGGGCTTTTTTGAAGGGACAGCCGCAATCCTCTTGACTTTCTGCACTGCTACCATTCAGTAAGTCATTGTTCTTTTCTAACAAAGCTACATTGTCAGGCATTGTGTCTCACTTTCACTCAGATAAATTTGTGACTACTATACCTGACCTGTCTCACATCTGTCTTGACCAAAAAAGCCCTAAAAAGACTGAAAAAGCCCGAAGTTTCCCGCACTTTTATTTGGCCCTCACTTAACCCATGCAGCCCAACGACGATCGCCCGTTGCAAGCCGTCCCTGACGAAAACGAACTGCTAAAATTAGTTGATGGCCTCATCTTCGAGAAAACTGGGAAACATCTCAACACGCTGCAACGGTTACTGTTTCAGGGAATGTATGATGGCAAAACCTACGAAACGATCGCCCGCGACACCCGCTACACTACAAAATATGTCCGAGAAGTCGGTTACAAGCTGCTCAAAACTCTCTCCGTGGTGATGGATGAAGAGATGCAAAAAGGCAATCTGAAAGCTGCTTGCGATCGCAGAAATATTAGTAATATCTCAAACTTCGGTAGAGATTATATTCAATATATTCAATCCGTCGAATACGTCCACACCCTCAACCTCAACCCCTGTCTTTCTCCGCCTAGCGAATCTGACAACCACGCCACTGAATCCAGATTCAAAACTCAGATCGAACGGCTCGAAATTGATGTCGNNAAATTGCACAGTCAAGGTATCGAACCATGCCAAATCGCTTTGGTGCTTGGTTTGTCCGATTTGGCGATCGAAACAATATTGCGTGAATTATCATAGCTAAAAGAGCGGCCGGGGCGGGTTTATGAGATTGTTGGTCTTAGGCGATTATTGTTGGTAAGATCATGTCCGGTTAATCCACTTACTATAAAACCCGATCTGTCATGCTGAGTGGAACGTAGTGTAGCGAAGCATCTCGGAGATTCTTCGCTACACTCAGAATGACAACTATTCAAGCGGACTTG
>DMYK01000223.1:1490-2806 GCA_003483675.1 Microcoleaceae cyanobacterium UBA11344 | reverse complement strand
CATCAGCAACCCTTGAAACAATTTCATCCCATCAGTTTCGCCCAACATGGTATCGGATGCCCGTTCTGGATGCGGCATCATTCCTAACACATTTCCCGCCCGATTGCAAATACCCGCAATATTATTTAACGATCCGTTGGGATTCCCAGCATCGCTGATTTCGCCCGCATCCGTGCAGTAGCGAAACAACACTTGATCGTGTTCTTCTAGTTCTGCTAAAGTATCCGCATCGGCATAATAGTTGCCTTCGCCGTGGGCGATCGGCAAATCAATAATTTCTCCCGAAGTATAAGCCGAAGTCCAAGGAGTATTACTGCGTTCGACTTTCAACGAAGTGCGATCGCAAATAAAATTCAATCCCGCATTCCGCACCAGAGCACCGGGGAGCAAACCAGCTTCAGTCAGCACCTGAAAACCGTTGCAAATACCCAGTACAAGTTTGCCTTTGTTCGCGTGTTCCGCAGTAGCTTTCATCGCCGGAGAAAAACGGGCGATCGCGCCGCACCGCAAATAATCTCCGTAACTGAAACCGCCGGGAACTACCATAATATCGATATCCGAAATATCGGTATCTTCGTGCCAAATCATCCGCGTTGGTTGGTGGAGTAACCCTTGAGTTACCCATACCACATCGCGATCGCAATTTGAACCCGGAAAAACAATAACTCCAAATTTCATAAGCAGAAGGAAAGTTCGGCAACGGATTTTGTAACGGATGTAACGGATGGAAATCAGAAGGAATTGCTGTCAATTTAAGACTGAAATCATCTGTTTTTCTCGTTTGTATCTGAGTCTAGATCCCCCTAAATCCCCCTTAAGAAGGGGAGTAGGGGTTGACTTTGAGTGTTCGGAGTTCTTGTGTTTTCAACAGAGACTCTGAACACTCTTGTCCCCGCCTTTTTAAGAGAGACTCTGAACACTCTTGTCCCACCCCCTACTCCCCTTCTTAAGGGGGGCTAGGGGGGATCTCCGGGGCAAAAAACACACCCTAGGGGTGATCGAATTTATGCCGCCACTGTCTCCACAGCAACAGGAATTTCAGTCAAATCAAAACGATAATTTTCAATCACTGGATTGGCCAAAAGTTGGTCGCAAATGCGATCGAGTTGTTCGCGGGCCTCCGACTCACCAGCAGCAGTCAGCGTCAATTCAACGTACTTCCCGATTCGCACACGCTCAACATTGTCGTATCCCATGTGTTGCAAACCAGACTGTACGGCAGTGCCGGCCGGGTCTAAAACCGAAGGGCGGAGGGTAACATAGATTTGGGCAAGATATTTTTGAGTCACAGCAATGTTGCGGTAGGTGATGCGAAA
>DMYK01000223.1:0-1464 GCA_003483675.1 Microcoleaceae cyanobacterium UBA11344 | reverse complement strand
ATAGTCTTGGACGCACTAATAGCGTAATTATGTCATTCTGAGCGCAGCGAAGAATCTCAAGCCTTCGCAACACCGCTACAATGCGTCCAGGACTGCCTAATTAAGCTAGCCTAGAAACAGCGATAGATTTGATTCCAGCAGATTACACAAAAAAATTATGAGAACTAACCGCACCCGCAGTCAGGAGCGTATTTTACACTTACTCAAGCACTTGAATCGATCGCTCTCAGCGCAAGATATCTATTTAGAACTGCGTAACAGCGACCACAGCATGGGCTTAGCAACCGTTTACCGTTCCCTCGACGGTTTAAAGCGAGAAGGGTTGGTTCACGTTAGAACCCTCCCTAGCGGTGAGTCTCTTTACGGTGCCGCCCACCAAGATCAACATCATTTAACTTGTCTGGAATGCGGCGCGTCAATTACCATTGATGAATGCCCGGTTCACCACTTAGAAAGCCAACTGCAACAATCTCATTCTTTTAAGATTTACTATCACACTTTGGAGTTTTTCGGATTGTGCGATCGATGTACTCTCGCTCACGAATCTTAGGGAAGGAAGAAGGAAATAGATTGACCCTAATTCTCGTAGGGGCGGGTTTTACCAACCATATTTAACGCATACAAACAATCTAAATAAACCCGCCCCCATCAGAGATAATATAAATCAACCTTTATTTTTATTAAATGCCAAAAAATTACGCGGGCATTTACCGTGGGGTGGGGGCGGGTTTGAGAGATCGTTAATTATTGGCAATTATTGTTGGTGGAACCCGCCCCTACAAACACCATGTAAATAGATATCTATGGCTCGCAACAATATCTTTAAGACTACTTTTTCACCTCATTATTATTACCTTCCCCAACAATCGATCGCATTCCTTCAAGGGTAGCGGGAATGCTGCGCGGATCCATAAACATCACCTTGCTGCTGCCGCTGGTGCCAATTTTCAAGCCCATATCCAAATAGTTTTGAGCTAACAAAAATTGTAAAGCTTCCCGGGCATTGGGGTCAGTTTGCAGAGTTTTACCGATAATTTGCAAGGCCTCAGAAGTAGCTTGAGCTCTCAAAACCTGACTTTGGCGTTCTGCTTGAGCTTTCAGGACGATCGCCTTTTGTTGAGCTTCTGCTTCCAAAATAGTCGCTTTTTGGCGCGCTTCTGCATCCAAAACTTGGGCTTCGGCTTTACCTTTGGCGCTGTTAACCGCTGACTCCCGTTCGCCTTCGGATGTCAGAATTGCCGCCCGTTTACGGCGATCGGCTGCCATCTGCAATTCCATCGATTCTTGTACAGTTTTAGAAGGGATAATATCCCGCAATTCAACCCGCGTCACTTTCACTCCCCAAGGATCGGTAACAATGTCTAAATCTCTCAGCAAGATTTCATTAATTTGAGAACGAGCAGTAAAAGTTTGTTCGAGGTCGAGTTGACCCATTTCGGCGCGAATTTGGGTGAGCACCATATT
>DMYK01000365.1 GCA_003483675.1 Microcoleaceae cyanobacterium UBA11344 | reverse complement strand
ATCACAAAAGGCTGGAAAAGTTCGATCGCCATTTCTCTCGGCAAACCGCACTGATGAATCTTCAGTTTCGGCCCGACAACAATCACCGAACGTCCCGAATAATCAACTCGTTTACCCAGCAAGTTTTGTCGGAAGCGGCCTTGTTTCCCTTCAATAATGTCTGACAGGGATTTCAGGGGGCGATTGTTTGCGCCTACCACTGTGCGGCCTCGCCGTCCATTATCAATCAGTGCATCCACTGCTTCTTGCAACATCCGCTTTTCATTACGAATAATGATTTCCGGCGCAAGGATTTCTTGCAGCCTTGCTAAGCGATTATTGCGGTTAATTACCCGCCGATAAAGGTCATTCAAATCTGAAGTCGCAAAACGCCCGCCATCCAACTGCACCATCGGCCGCAAGTCTGGGGGAATCACGGGAATTACGCTAAGTACCATCCAGTCTGGTTGAGAACCAGTGGCAATAAAGTTATCAATTACTCGCAAGCGTTTAATGAACTTGGCGCGTTTTTGACCCTTGGCAGTGGCAATATCTTCCCGCAANNTTTTCCGCTTCAGATTCTAGGGGAATATTTTGCAACAAAACTTGCAAAGCTTCCGCACCTATCCCCACTTCCACTCCTGTGAGTGTGGAATCTTCGCTGTAAAGTTCGTCTTCTATTTCCAGCCAAGCATCTTCCGTCAGCAATTGCTTATATTGCAGCTTGTCGGCGTTCCCCGCATTCAGCACAACATAGGCATTGAAATAAACAATTTGTTCGACATCTCGCAGAGGCATATCTAATAGAATTGCCATGTAACTGGGGATGCCTTTGAGATACCAAACGTGAGCTACGGGAGCTGCTAATTTGATAAATCCCATGCGATGACGACGAACGCGAGATTCAGTGACTTCAACACCGCATCTTTCGCAAACAATGCCTCTATGACGAACTCTTTTGTACTTACCACAATGACATTCCCAATCTTTTGCAGGCCCAAAAATTCGCTCGCAAAACAAGCCATCCATCTCAGGTTTCAATGTCCTGTAATTTATTGTTTCGGGTTTTGTCACCTCGCCAACTATCTGACCATTTGGTAAAGTTCTCTCTCCCCACTGTCGAATTCTTTCTGGTGAGGCTAACCCTATCTTGACGTAATCAAAGCGTTGTTCTACTTTAGCCATTGTGACTCCAATTGATGATTTACAGTCGATTAAGGGAATTACTTTTTAATTCGTAATTGTAACGAGTACCAGCCCAAATGTGTTCTGGATTAATACAACTGGGATGAGCACAGGTATGACAAGCATCGATGCTTGTTTTCCATCTTTTGTAAAATACTTGCCATAACCACTTTGACCATCCTTTACACCTTGAAAAATTATGCAGCCGCTGTCTTGAATTTCTCCTACAAAACCGGGTGAAGTTGATTCGCCTCAGCAGTGTTTGTACCACCGCTGAGGTATTCAATTTTAGATGGTTGATTTTAGATTTTAGATTGAATGTTGCCAAACAGTTCGACTACGCTCACTGACCATCGACCATCTCCAATCCCTACTATTCCTCGTCAAATTCGTCACGGGAAAGAGACTCGTATGTAGGCCGAGAAGGCGATCGCCTGTTACCGACATCTGCCATCAAATCCACCTCAACGTGCTCACTACCATCATCAGTGGTGTTGACTTTGTGCACAGCAATATCCAAACACAAAGACTGTAACTCCCGCATCAGCACCTTGAAAGACTCAGGAGTACCCGGCCGAGGAATCGCCTTCCCCTTGACGATCGCATTTAGAGCCTCATTTCTTCCCTGCATATCATCCGACTTCACAGTCAGCAACTCCTGCAAAGTATAAGCCGCGCCGAAAGCTTCCAGAGCCCAGACTTCCATCTCCCCGAACCGCTGGCCACCTTGCTGCGCTTTGCCACCCAAAGGCTGCTGCGTCACCAGCGAATAAGGCCCCGTGCTCCGGGCGTGGATTTTGTCGTCTACCAAGTGCACGAGTTTCAGCATATAAGCGATACCCACCGTTATTGGGCGATCGAACGCCTCCCCCGTTCTGCCATCGTAGACAATAGTCTTACCCGGATGCTTCTCATTAAACACCCACGGCTTACCAGTTTTGTCCCGCGCCTCCTGCAACTTACCATGCACAGTTTCGCGAGATTTCTCAGCCCCGTGCATTTCATCAAAAGGCACCATCTTAAACCGCATCGACAGATTTTCCCCAGCCCAGCCCAGCAAGCATTCAAAAATCTGACCCACATTCATCCGAGAAGGCACACCCAAAGGATTCAACACCATATCAACGGGGGTACCATCAGGCAAATAAGGCATATCCTCCTTCGGCAAAATCCGCGACACAATACCCTTATTCCCGTGGCGGCCAGCCATTTTATCACCGACTTGAATCTTCCGCTTTTGGGCCACATAAACACGGACAACCATATTTGCCCCTGGCGGCAACTCATCGCCTTGTTCCCGCGTGAAAACCCGCACGTCTACGACGCGGCCTTTTTCGCCGTTGGGAACCCGCAGGGAGTTGTCGCGCACATCGCGGGCTTTTTCCCCAAAAATAGCCCGCAGCAGTTTTTCTTCCGGCGGTTGGTCAGATTCACCTTTGGGAGTAACTTTGCCGACTAAGATGTCGCTGGCTTCCACCCAAGCCCCTTTGCGGATAATCCCCTGTTCATCCAACTGCCGCAGAGCATCTTCTCCGACGTTGGGAATTTCGCGAGTAATTTCTTCAGGGCCGAGTTTGGTTTGACGAGCCTCAATTTCATACTTCTCAATGTGNNNNAGGCGCTCGCTAATCAGCATCGCATCTTCGTAGTTGTAGCCCTCCCAAGGCATATAAGCTACCAGGATATTATGACCCAGAGCCAGTTCTGCCCCTTCAGTGGAAGAACCGTCGGCCAACACCTGACCGGCAACAACTCGATCGCCCTCATAACTCAAAGGACGTTGATTCAAACAAGTATCCTGGTTAGAACG
>DMYK01000182.1 GCA_003483675.1 Microcoleaceae cyanobacterium UBA11344 | reverse complement strand
ATGAGGAAGAAGAGGCTGTCTCCGACTTCGGCCTGGATGAGGATGAGGAAGAAGAGGCTGTCTCCGACTTCGACATGGGCGACGATGAGGAAGAAGAAGCCTCTGCTTTGGACGCTCTCGACATGGGTGATGATGAGGAAGAAGAAGCCTCAGACTTTGATCTGGGGGACGATGAGGAAAAAGAAGCCTCAGCTTTGGACGCTCTCGACCTCGGTGATGATGAGGAAGAAGAAGCCTCTGCTTTGGACGCTCTCGACCTCGGTGATGACGAGGAAGAAGAAGCCTCAGAATTTGGGACTTTGACTTCTGGGGCGATCGCCGCTAGAATATCCGATCCTTTTGGAGAAGAAGATGCAGATTTTGTCGCAGAACACATACCCGACCCGTTTGGGGAACCGACCTCCGATGACCTAGACCTGGATCTGGGCAATTTGGACGAGGAAGACGGTATTGACGATTTCTCTGTATCGGATGATGACGATGACCTCGACGATTTGGGACTTGACGATTTGGGAGAAGCAACAACTGGAGATCCTGATGAAGATGATTTAGATGCTTTAGGTCTCGGTGATTTGGATTCCGACGACGACGATGAAGAAATTTCGGGCTTTTTGTCTGATTTTAAGTAGGGTTTCTGCGATCGACTTTCGTCTCTCCTAATCTTCAGGTTTCCCGCTCTAGTTGCGAGTTGTGAGTTGCGAGTTGTTAATTTTTAATTAGCTCAAACTCACAACCGTCCCAAACCAAAATGCCTGTAGGGTTGAGAAACACTACATCCAGGGATAGCCCAAAGTTTTTTAGCTCAAATTTGTGATTCTGCTGCGACGGCGGTAATATTCAGTTTTCTGCATTTATTCTTGATAGGAATTACGCAAAAACCTTGCACGCTCGCAAAGCCGAATGTGAACTTATTCCTGTCGCTAGCTAAGGAAGCAAATCAATCGCCAAATACAGGTTTTTCCTCGCTGCTAAGTAAGTCACGTTAAAGACGAAATACAATTTAAAGGGAGAAGATTTGAGATATGACTGCTATTACTACTACTGCACCCGAAGCTTTAAACTTTGAATGCGAAACTGGGAATTATCACACTTTTTGTCCGATTAGCTGCGTGGCTTGGCTTTATCAAAAAATTGAAGATAGCTTTTTCTTGGTCATCGGTACTAAGACTTGTGGCTATTTCTTGCAAAATGCAATGGGTGTGATGATTTTTGCTGAGCCTCGTTATGCGATGGCTGAGTTGGAAGAGGGCGATATTTCCGCTCAGTTGAATGACTATGATGAGTTAAAACGACTGTGTTTGCAAATTAAGCGCGATCGTAACCCCAGTGTAATTGTTTGGATCGGCACTTGCACGACCGAAATCATCAAAATGGATTTGGAAGGGTTAGCACCAAGGCTGGAAGCCGAAATTGGTATTCCCATCGTCACAGCCCGCGCTAACGGTTTGGATTACGCTTTTACTCAAGGGGAAGATACGGTTTTAGCCGCTATGGCTGCTAAATGTCCTGAGAAAGCGCCAGTGATGGAATCTCAGAAGCAAGAACGTAATGCTATCTCTCAACTGCTGAATTTTGGCAAGAAAAAAGAGGAAGTTGCAGCAGATGAATCGGAATATGTCAAGCACACACCGCTGGTACTTTTCGGTTCTTTGCCCGATCCGGTTGTTACTCAGCTAACCTTAGAATTGAAGAAGCAAGGAATCAAAGTTTCCGGTTGGCTTCCTTCCAAGCGCTACACTGAATTGCCAGTTTTGGAAGAAGGCTATTATGTATCTGGGATGAATCCGTTCTTGTCGCGTACAGCTTCTACTTTGATGCGCCGTCGTAAGTGTAAGCTAATTGGTGCTCCATTCCCGATCGGACCTGACGGAACTCGCGCTTGGATTGAAAAGATTTGCTCAGTGTTAGGAATTGAACCAAAAGGTTTAGACGAACGGGAAGCACAAATTTGGGCTGGTTTGGAAGATTATCTGCAAATAATTCGCGGCAAATCTGTCTTCTTTATGGGCGACAATTTGCTAGAGATTTCTTTAGCACGTTTTTTGATTCGCTGCGGCATGACTTGTCCTGAAATCGGCATTCCTTACATGGACAAACGCTATCAGGCGGCGGAATTGGCTTTGTTAGAAAAGACTTGTCACGAGATGGGAGTTCCTAATCCTCGGATTGTGGAAAAACCGGACAATTACAATCAGCTACAGCGGATTTATGAGCAGAATATTGATTTGGTGATTACTGGTATGGCTCACGCTAATCCTTTGGAAGCGCGGGGAATTAATACTAAGTGGTCCGTTGAGTTTACTTTTGCTCAGATTCACGGGTTTGGGAATGCGCGGGATATTTTGGAGTTGGTGACTCGTCCGTTGCGCCGTAATAATTCGCTGAAGGATTTGGGTTGGGGTAATTTGGTGAAGAATGAGGCNNAAGGTTTAGTAAAAAAGAATGGGGTTATTCTTACTAACCCCATTCCTTTTTCTTGTTAAAATTAATTAAGTCTAAGTGAATTATGAAACGTCTCTACTATGGTGACAATTTACAAGTTTTAAGAGAACACATATCTGATGAGTTTATTGATTTAATCTATCTCGATCCGCCTTTTAATTCTAAGGCTGATTATAATGTGCTATTTAAAAATGCTACTGGTGAACGTTCAGAAGCTCAGATAACTGCTTTTGAAGATACTTGGACATGGGGTATCGAATCTGAGCATTTTTTGGATCAATTAAGGGATAAGAAAGGTGAATTATATGAATTATTAGATTTATTGGTGAGGACGTTAGGGAAAAACTCTCTTTCTGCTTATCTAGTAATGATGGCAATTCGCTTATTAGAATTGCATCGGGTTTTGAAATCTACAGGTAGTTTATATTTACACTGCGATCCTACCGCTAGTCATTATCTAAAGATGATTTCAGACTTAGTTTTTGAACCAATAAATTTCCGCAATGAAATTGTTTGGAAACGTACTGGATCTCACGGCGGAGCTAAAAGATGGGGGCCAGTTCATGATCTTATATTGTTATATACAAAATCTAAAATTTATACATGGAATCAAGTTTATCAAGATTATGATGAAGACTATGTTAAAGACTTCTATAGATTTGAAGATGATAAAGGGTGTTATCGACTGGTAACACTAACAGCACCAGGTGTCAGAAAAGGTGATTCTGGTAAGCCTTGGCGGGGTGTTAACCCTACTGATGTTGGTCGTCACTGGGCATTACCTGTAAAGGCAATTGAAAGCTTAACTAATAGCATTTATAAGTCATTATCAACACAAGAAAAACTAGATATTCTCAATGCTAATAATCTAATTTATTGGCCAGTTAAAGGGCAAGTACCACAATATAAGAGATATTTAGATGAAGCTCCAGGCACACAGATACAAGACATAATTAGTGATATTAAGCCTGTCTCTTCACAAGCTAGAGAACGCCTCGGCTATCCTACTCAAAAACCTTTAGCTTTATTAGAAAGAATTATCCAAGCTAGTAGTAATAAAGGTGATATTATACTTGATCCCTTTTGTGGATGTGGTACTGCAATACACGCCGCCGAAAATTTAGGCAGAAATTGGATTGGAATAGATATTACTCATTTAGCAATTGCCCTGATAGAAAAACGCTTAAAAGATGCTTTCCCTGAGAAATTTATTCAAGATGAAAATAAAAATCAAAAGTTAGTTCCGGGGATTGAATTTGAGGTAGAAGGTACACCAAAAGATTTAGACGCAGCATTAGATTTATTTGAACGTGACCCCTATCAATTTCAATGGTGGGCTTGTTCTCTCGTTAATGCACAGCCATACAAAGATAAAAAGAAAGGTGCTGATGGTGGTATAGATGGATTAATCTTTTTTGAAGATGTAGTTGATCTCAAAAAATCCAATAAAACAGCAGTGAAGAAAATTATTGTTAGCGTCAAAGGAGGTAAAAATATTAACGCATCTATGATTAGAGATTTGCGAGGAACAATGGAGACAAATAAGGCTGATATTGGATTATTTGTTACTCTCACTACTCCCACTAAACCCATGATTAAGGAAGCGGCATCATCAGGATTTTATAAAGCTGGAAATGGTAGGGATTACGCGAAAATTCAAATTTTAACTATTGAAGAATTATTAACTAAACAGAAAAGACCAGAATTTTTCGATATGAAACAGGGAGAATTGACATTTAAGAAGACGCAAAGGGAAAATCAGGATATGGGAGTACAGGGTGAGTTATTTTAGGAGAGCAACCTATGTTACAAAATCTTGTGTATGCTCTCAACAACTTGCTCAATAAAATCAACCGCTTCATTAACTAATAGTTCATCAATAGGCCAGCGATCGCCTATTGAGTATGCAGGATCTATATCTGCTTCATGTGCTATCTTATTTCGGCGATCGACAATCCGACTTAGTTGTTGTTTTATATCTTTAGCAGGGCTACCCATGTTAATAGAGACTTCTTCCCACAACTTTTTATCGCAAATCAGCCGGACAGCATCAGCTATAGCATTTGGCTGCTGAAAACTTTTGTAGCTGTGACGTTGGCGAATTTCATCTTCTAACCAGGAATCAATATTTTGTCCTGCGTTTATACCTGCACGAGCGTTACCCAGCGAAATTTGAAACCCCGAAAATGCTGGCGGTTCAAGACGTTGCCCGCGATGAATTTCTAACATTCCTATTCTGACAACTTCGTGAATATAGTAGTCTAAAGCGCTAACCGCTAGAACAAGTGCAGCTCTGAGCATATCTGAAAGATCGACAACACTACTAGCTTGAGCTTTTAGAGAATTATGCACAGCAATCAGCTCCCGAACGCGAGCAATACTGATGCGAAACAGATCAATTGCTGACTGCATTGGCAGTTAACCCAATAATTTTATCTGCTAGTTTATCAAAAGTATTTCTAAACTTTTCTTGTGCTTCTAGAGTAGTTTTTAAAACTATACCAACCTGCTCTATTTGCTCAGATGTGAGGGCAAAAACTGGTGTTTGATACTTCTGAGACTTAGCAATCAAACTGTTAAAAGCAGAAATTTTTGCAAGGCAAAAATCACTTTTAATTCCTTGAGATGCGTACATTTCATCGGTTAGCAGCATATTATTTTCTCGCAAAGATGGCCCTAATCTAGCGGAAACAGCTACTTTGATTTTATTAATCCAATTCTGAAAAACCGTAGCAGGCTCTCCATATCTGATTGTATAGTTTTGAACAATAGTTCCAAGCAAGCGCGGTGTAACTTTGGGAAATGGATAGTCGGCATCTTTCAAAATCCTCATTTCTGAAGCTTTTTGAGCCCAAGCATACCATTTGGGCAAAATTTTTGCCAATGAATCAATTGCCATTACTGAAAAGAAGTCAGGATTTGTGGGAAGGATAAAAAAATCACTGGTCATCATTAGGTTCTGATTGATTGAGCTTAAATTTGGACTCATATCAATCAAAATATAATCAGCCTTAAACTTATCTGCTGTTTTTTGCAAAAGATATGAAATTGAACCAGGTAAGTTTTGCAGTGTTTGAATTGAACCACTTAGCTCTTGTGCAATGCCTAATGTTACCTCATATTCAGCAAATCCCACATGACCGGGCAACAAAAACAAACCATCGCACCCTTCTACTGGCAAACAATCTACAGCCTCAATTAGCTTAGGCCTTGATTCAAATACAGGTGCTAAGCCTGATTTAATATTCTGTTCTTTTTTATATAACCCCTCTATATCTTCCTTAGTTGAAAATCTCAAAACCATTTCTGTGAGTTCACATTGCGGATCAGCATCCACTATTATTACTTTTTTTCCCTTCGTGGCTAACATCCATCCTAGATTAAATGTAGTGGTTGTTTTGCTAACGCCGCCCTTGTGATTAAATAGAGCTATTTTGTGAACCATGTTTTTTTATACTTTTGGGGAAGTCAGTACCTGAGCTATAACTAAGGCTATGACTATTATACAGTCAGGGATGAAAGGTCGATCGCACTTTTTCCCCAACTTTTCCAGAATTCCAAGCCGATCGCCTGTAACACAATTCAGGAAGCGCCGCCTATAATCGAAACTAGCCATTAATTCTCATCAATTGAGCAACCGCCATGAGTCAAGACAAGGAAAAAATTAGCTATTCGGAGAAAACAGAGCGTCTCAAGGCGATCGCTCAGTTGATCAAAACTGTGACACCCATGATTTGGACGAGCGTAATTCTGGTGGTAATTATTCCCCTGTTAGGTAATTTTATCATTTCCAAGTCATTCACAAATACTCCAACTACAACAGTTGTAGTCTCGCCGCCGCACGATTTTAGCAAAGTTAATCAAGATGTGAAAAATGCCATCCAAAAAGCTCATATAACTGCTGAGACTTTCGCATCTAAAGAGTTGGACAAATGGGAAGCCGAAGTAATTGCGCGAGTTGACAACAATTTCCTCGATTGGTACTTCGATTACTTCAACCAAAAAAAGATGGAGTTTACCGTACCTTTCAATTTCGTGAAATCAGCCGTACTCAACAGGTTTGATATGAATGCAGCTTCTCAAGATGTTTCCGAAAAATTAACCGAAGACTTTCAAAGAGAATTTGCCAACCGCGTGCTGATACCAAGAAACGCTCAACTGCGGTTTCAATTAATCACTCAAGATACTGCTAACTTGTACATAGCAGAAGTTAGCAAGAATGTGAAAGTAGTTCAAAACAATTATAACATACCTCAAGCACAGTGGGATAAATATCTGAACGATATCGCCATCACAATTAGCGATAAAGGAAACGTCTCGAATTTATCATTAAAAGTATTAGTTGGCGGCAGCGGTTACTTAGTTACTAAGCCCTTAATATTGGGAGTTGCTAGCAAGATTGGCAGCAAAGTTACGGCAAAAGTTGCCAGCAAAGCCGCCGCCAAGATGGCCACAAAAACAGGCGGTACTGTTGCGAGTCAATTAGGAGTAAGTTTAATCGATCCGATTGTTGGTGTTGGAATTATCATGTGGGATTTGTGGGATTACGATCGCACCGTGAAAGTAGAAAGACCAATTTTGCGGGAACACATTGTAAGTTACTTGAAAGATGTCAAAATATCCCTGCTAAAAAATCCAGAAACCGGAATTATGGCAGCAATTGACCAATTAGAAAGCGGCATTTTAAAATCACTTCCATAGGAGTTACGCACGGGGTTAAGAAACCGGGTTTCTTACAAAAATACTCCGTTTTTACTCACAGATTCAGTAAAAACCCGGTTTCTCTGTCAGAGTCCGATTCTCTCCCTCTGTGTCCTCTGTGTTCTCTGCGGTTAAATCATTCCGATACAAGACGTGAAGATAAACTTGCCCTTTAATTATCTCACGTTCTCAAAAACAATTTAAACCTCGTAAACACCACCACAATTAACGCCACAATCGCCGTATATCCAAACCCCCTCAAAAAACCCATAAACGGAGCAGTTGAAGTCATTTCTATAATCACCGGTTCCCATTTATTTAAAACCAGAATCGGCCACAGAATATTCGCAAATCCCACGTAGCCAATCATCGGATTCACCCCGTTATCAATAAACAACTGCAACCACCATCTCTTTTGAAACACATCGATAATTATCGTCAACCCAATTAACATAAAAATCGCCATTCCAGTCGTTACAAAAAAGTAACTCATAGTTGCCGAATCTTTCTT
>DMYK01000225.1:8541-9453 GCA_003483675.1 Microcoleaceae cyanobacterium UBA11344 | reverse complement strand
GCCATGCGCCTCGTACAAATAGCTGCGATCGAAGGCAAAGTCAACATCGAAAACGGCCACCTGCGAACTGCTAGAGGCGAAACCTTCCTGCCGCCTTCGATTCCCCAACTCGACAGCAAAAACTTATCCCATCCATATTATTGGGCAGCTTTTAGCATCATTGGTAGTCCTTGGTAAGCTTGGCTTGAAAGCCGATCCTCAAACATCCCCACCTAAAGCCTGTTCAGCAGTCAAGCACAACTGAGGGAACGTCGGGGAGATAATACTTGTTCCATCTCGAAACACCCCCACCTCAAGGTACTGCCCCGATTCAAGCCACAGCAGCGTCACAGCTTGCTTTTGAGGGTCAACAATCCAATATTCTGGAATGCCCCGCGCTGCATACTGAGCCCGTTTGCGATCATAGTCACGATCATTCCCAACTCTGCCGGGACTGACTACTTCGATCACCAACCGAGGCGGTGGCATCTCGATGGTGACAGTCAAACGGTTTTGGGTGAGATCCCAATGTTCCTCTTGCAAAATTACCAAGTCTGGGTAGCGGTTGGCAGCATCGCCCGATTTCAAGACGGGAACTTGAATCTCACAGGCGTTGATACTAATTAATTTTAAGGGAACAAGACCACTGCTGATGAAAGCAACGAGCAAGTAGCGTGCGATATAGGCGTTCAATCCAGACTCTGGTGGCAATGTTACTAACTCCTCATCAATTAACTCGTAGCGGTTGTCGGTGCTGTCTTCATAGCTGAGGTACTCCTCAAAGGTGAGTTTTCGCTTGTGCACTTGTATCATGCTTGCCTTCCTTGTTTTTGGATTAAGCTGCTGAATGCTTAATGTTCTGGTATGGTGAAGCTGATATCAGTTTAACCAAGTTTTGTAGAGCAGTAGTGTTGACATACTCACCGCCCTAAA
>DMYK01000225.1:7970-8512 GCA_003483675.1 Microcoleaceae cyanobacterium UBA11344 | reverse complement strand
CGAAAGTAGTCTGACTCTCCTGAAATGTCCATTTAGAGTCGTGGCGATGCCCCATCCCGACTTTTCTCAATTTTAGCTTAAAGCCGTCCTAGAAGGACGGGGTTTTAGACCCATTTTCTTGATAAACTATAGAACATAAAGTAATTCAATACCTGTAGCCACCTAACAACCACCTACCGCCAACCTTTAAGTAACAAAGCGGAGGTCTTCAAGGGGAAAGAAAATATGAAAAAATTAGAATTTTTGCTACAGAAAGAAGGCGATCGCGCCTGGTTGCCCCTAGAAACCCCCTCAGTGGAAATTCTAGAAGGTAGATACCGCGTCGTCGGCCGCATTCCGCATCCCAACGCCGAAATCGAAATTCGCGTCTTCTACACTTCCTGCGACGAAGTATCCCCCCAGCGACAAGCCCAAAGTCGATCGGCCCGCACCAACCCAGAAGGATTAGTCGTGATCATTCCCTACACCAGGCTCAAACCCGGAAT
Source organism: Microcoleaceae cyanobacterium UBA11344 (assembly GCA_003483675.1). Classification (GTDB taxonomy): domain Bacteria; phylum Cyanobacteriota; class Cyanobacteriia; order Cyanobacteriales; family Microcoleaceae; genus Microcoleus. Next base: position 8,027 of record DMYK01000225.1, on the reverse strand, counting down.
GTGGCAACTATCCTGCTTACCCGATCCCCAATCAAAACCAGCCCAACCCTGGCAGCA
>DMYK01000225.1:7181-7866 GCA_003483675.1 Microcoleaceae cyanobacterium UBA11344 | reverse complement strand
CAAAATCTCCGAATTCCCCAGTCCCCAAACCCCCCAGCCCAAATCCCCAGACAAGCTGCAACTCGTACTCGATCGAGAAACCTTCGTAGCCCAACTCGGTCGCCCCCTAATCATTTCCGGCAAAATCGACCTTCCCCAACCCCCAACCCCCATTCTCGACTCCCAAACCGAAGAACTCAAAAAACTCATCGGTTCAGCACAACTGCAAATCTACCTGCGCGAGCCCCAAACCTCACAAGTTCTAGCAGCCATCCAACAGCAGATGCCAGAACAACTTCCCCCTTGTCTCTTTGCTTGCGTCACCTACATACCAGCCGAGTGCAAAAGCCGCCTAATTTTAGGAGAAGCAATTCTCAGCAGTGGCAATGTCCCCCTAGCCACCCAATTTTTCACAATTACAGCCCGTTTAGAGCAGATTCTAGAGGTAATAGAAGACAATTTCGGCGAACCAAAGCCCCAAACAAAACCCTCCCCAACAGCGCCAAAACAGCCTGCTAGTCCACCAAATTTATCATTCCTCAAGCTAGTCGAAAAATCCTTAGACAATCCATCCCCCCCTACATCTACCACAACAGAACCCTTACCCCCTCAACTCAGTCCGCTGTATGAGGTCGATCGCAGTACCCATCAACTAGAACTGCCCGCATTCGGCCACAAACCGCCTGACAGCAACCGAGACAAATTG
>DMYK01000225.1:1587-7136 GCA_003483675.1 Microcoleaceae cyanobacterium UBA11344 | reverse complement strand
AATCCCCTTCAAACAGCCGAAACAGCAGCACCAGAAACCAAGCCCGCACCTACAAAACAGGCATTTCAAACCTTAAACGTCCAAAATAGATTTTGGTCGCGACTAAGTTCCTTAGCCAGCAACAGCGAATCCCCCGAATGGCTAACAGCAACCGCACTATCGCCAACTCAACAAGACGACGAAAATAGCAGCGACGAAATTGCCGTCCCCGACATTAGCAGCCCAACAGAACAGCCAGCCGAAACCAGCGAAGTCCAAGAAATTATCATCCCCGATCCAAAATCCACTAGCACCGAAGCCCAAGAATTTGTCATCTTCGAGGAATCCTCGCCACCACCGCCACAAGTTAGTACCAAAGCCACAACTACCGAAGCAGAAACAACAGCCCTAACCCCCTACATTTTGCCAGAAGACGACTTAGTACCGATGCCAGTTCTAGAACTTCCCCGCAACGAAATACTCGCAGGGCGCCTAGTAAAAGTGCGAGTACAACTACCAGAATTAATGCCCCGAATTTACGTCAAAATTTGGGTGTACGATCGCCAAACCTACCTAATTCTCGACGGGCCGCACTGGATCGCCGAATTTAAACCTAACGGGCTGGGTAAGATCCAAGCCACAGTCGAATTAGAAATCCCCTACGGCTGCATGGAAGTCGAATTTGAGGCGATCGCCGTCGAAATGCAAACTCAGCGGGAAAGCCACAAAGTAACAGTTCACCGCCAAGTTTTACCCCCAGCCGGCCCAACTTTACCCCTGAATGGTTGACCTGAAATTAATCCGCGTGCATCCCCGTTCATCCGCTTAAATCTGCGGTTGAAAAATTCTACTTATAGCAACCTGAGCGGCAGTTAGGACGTTTTTAATTGCTGAAACAATTGATTTTATTGCATTTCCACATCGATCTTCTTCCTTCTACTTCCCCGTCAACTGGCGAAACTTCTTCTTAAACTTATTCTTATACACATAGATCGATCGCTGCCAATCCTCAACTTGCAACAACATTGAAGCAGCCAAACCAGTACGGCCCCAAACATCCTCCTGACACTTCCGGCGACAAAAATTCATCGGTTCCGAGTAAACTTTAGATGTAGATAAAGTCGGTTTCGGCCCGCACCAGTGAATCACAGTCGCTCGATCGCGATCGCCCCCAGGCCCACTTGACTCAACCGGAAACCGCTTGCTCAGCAAATCTTGGTCAAAATCCGGCACCAACAACTGCATATCCACATTTTGCACCCGCAGCCTATTTTCCTGAGCCGCCCGAAAAATCATAAAGTTTAAAAACCCCATTTCTCCGTACTTAAATATTCCCGGATTGGCCACCGTAAAATCTAAAATTTCTACATATTCCTCTAAGCTAAAAACACCCCGCTTCGCAAAAAAAGTACCAGTACAGAAATAATTCGATCGAGATTCCGACCAGCGAAAATCCGGGAAATGCTGCTCTACACCAGGAATATCAAAGAAAAACTCCGAAACATCTGCATCCGAGTAATCGTAACAAGCCTGATCTACTATAAAATCAAATTCCCGAAAATTAGCCAATTTGAGAACATCACCCCAGACAATCGTATCCGCATCCAAAACCATAAAATTTGACCAAGGACTTTCCCAGAAAGCAATCATCTTAGTTTTGCCCCAACCAAAACTCCTTTTTCTGAGAACCTCCTCAGAAACTAAGGTGCGATCGATCACTCGTACCCCGTAAGACTTTTCCAAATCCCTCACAGAAAACTGGCCGTCAATCAACAGACAAATCGGCACATCTCCCAGGAAATATCTGATGCTAGCACAGCAACCCTTAGCAAATAAATAATCTTGGTCACAGCAGGCCACAATTATGCCGAAATCTTCCATAAATCCTCACTTTTGTACTAACTTACCCAGCCACAAACTGCTGCTTTTATCGGGCCAGACCAGTTCTATTTTTGAGTCCTGGATCTTGGCTAGCTTAACACTAAAAGCCTTCGTTCGTCCCTAGACAAAAACCTCACTAAAATCCTTGGGAATTCTAGGTATAGTTGACCTGTCCAGCAATTGCATCTCACTCGGAACTTGTGGATTTAGATTGAACAATTGCAGCCGCACCTTCGATTCTAACAAATGACCGAGCGATCGTACATTTCCTAGGGAAACTTCCGAGATATCACTGACAACCAGCGGTTTTGCTGCCAGATTGATACTGCGAGCAATGGCAGGATTTTCTCCGCCCCATTCCTTAGTCCACCAAATCTCGGCTTCAGAACTGACAGCACCGGACAAGACTCCACCCGTTAACTGAGTATAAATTCCCCATTAACGAAGCGAAAAAACCATCCTATTAACCACCTTACTACTCCGAAAAACTGCCCTGGATTTTTGATAAAAATTGATCGATGCCACACCTAAATGTAGCATGGCATACAAAGGTCGATTGCCTTGGTCGAAATATACAATTTTATCCTAGCATAACGCACCTGTTGCGATTACTTATGGTCTTGACAAATTGGAGAATCAATTGCTACTTTGGTAGCTGAATCGATGACAGAGGAAACCAGAACCCAGAACCGACCACGGCCCCAAAAAATTAACGGGTCAAAACAGACTACACAGGAAGGGGGCAAAAGTCTAGTTTCAGCTAACAGACATTCAGTCTGCTGCGACTTCCAGAAAATATCAAAAATTGTGTTAAAATAGCCTGCAAGTAAACTCACTCCCAGCAGTTTAAAAATTGGCGATCGCGCCGACAAGTCCCGACTGCTGGGGGGATCAGAAAATCATCAAGTTGTCAAGCCTGAAATTTGACAGGTTCAGCGTACATCTACCAGCCTGCCTTAAATCCTCGGTTCCCCAGCAATGGGGGAAAACCAATCCGGGAAAATCCCCTCCCGTAGGGCAGCGAGCTTGAAAATCAGGTTAAAAAGCTTGACAGAATTGGCTCGCAAGCTGTAGAAGTTATTGTGAACGGGCAGGCAACTACAAAAAATAGCAGTTGGGACTTGCTGCTCAAGTCGAGTAGAGTGTGACGGTGTGAGGAAAATGAACAAAACTTTTTTGAATTTACTGCTAGCTTCCCCAGCTATTCTGGGATTATCGTCAGTCGCTTGTGCAGCAGCGATCGCTGTAGAAGCCCCAGCAACGTCTGAGGCCAGCCAGCTAGCCGCAGCTGGGCCATCTGAGTCAACAATTGCAGCATCAGTTGCAGAAACAATTGCAGTATCGCCTGCTACTTCGGATGCCCAGGCGCTAAACAGTAGCGATGAGCTCTCCGGGTCGATCGAAGCGACGCCAACTTCAGAACCAGCAGCGATCGCCCCAGCATCAGACGCGAAACCAGCCGAAGCTGAAAAACTGGCCTCGATCGAACCAGACACCAGCGCCCCAGCACTGCCAGCTACAAACAGCCTCATCCAGTCAGCCGTAGAAAGCGCTCCCGCCAACACAGCGACAGCCACTGCACCCTTGCCCCAAGCATCAGACTTGGCGGTAGAAAGCAGCCAGACTCAAGCTTCCCAGAACAGTCAACTGCCAACAGTCGCCAGCAAAAGAGCTGCGAAGGTAGAAGTGGCTCAGACTTCCCCGGCCGGCATGGGCGGCCCGATCGTCCCCGCCGCTCCCCAAGCACAGCCGACTCAACAGTCGGGAGCCATGTCCCAAGTGACATCAGTTTCCCAGCTCTCCGACGTGCGGCCCACAGACTGGGCATTCCAAGCCCTACAATCCCTAGTCGAGCGCTACGGTTGTATCGTAGGCTATCCCGACGGCACCTACCGCGGCAACCGCGCCCTCACCCGCTACGAATTTGCCGCCGGCGTTAACGCTTGCTTAGACCAAGTAACTAAGCTAATCGGCTCGTCAACATCTACCTTCGTCACCAAAGACGACTTAGCAGTTCTGCAACGCCTGCAAGAAGAATTTGCAGTCGAACTCGCTATCCTGCGCGGAAAAGTAGACGGCCTAGAAGCCCGCACCGCAGAACTCGAAGCCAACCAGTTCTCCACCACCACCAAGTTGAGAGGAGAAGTAATCTTTCTGGCTAGCGACACCTTTGGAGATGGTGTCGGCCTTCACGACGACAAAACCTCTACCACCTTGGGCTACCGAGTGCGCTTGAACTTCGACACCAGCTTCACCGGCAAGGACTTGCTCAGAACCCGCTTGCAAGCTGTCAACCTGCCCAACTACGGTGCCGCCACTGCCACTGGCACCAACATGGCTCGCCTCGGCGTTGACGGTGGCCAAACCGACAACAACGCATTCAAACTCGATAAGGTGTACTATCGCTTCCCAGTAGGTAATGCTACAGTCTGGTTAGGGCCCAAAGGATTGGCTCTTGATGATGTTGCTCCTCTGACTACTCCCTTTGGAGATGGTGGCACCGGTTCTATCTCCAGGTTTGGACGTTACAACCCAGCAATATTCCGCGGCTCCGAAGGAGCAGGTGCTGCTGTGAATTACAACTTGGGCCCCGTCAAAGCCACAGTAGGCTATCTTGCTTCCGATAGCGACGCTCCCAACCCCGCAAACGGCCGGGGCGTTTTTGACGGTTCTTTCAGTGCGATCGGTCAGCTCAACCTGTCTCTAGGCAAAGCATTTGACCTTGGTGTGAGTTACAACCGCAAATACAATCGAGCCGGCGATGTTGGCATCATGGGCAGCACCGGTAGTTCTTTGGCTAACCAGCCCTTTGGTTCATTAGCCACCGCAGCAGATAACTTTGGCGTGCAGGTTAACTTCAAGCCCAGCAGCCGCTTTCAGCTTGGCGGTTGGTACGGTTATACCAAGGCTCACCAACTGAAGGGAGGCGACAATGACGCTACCATTCAGAATGGTGCTATCACTTTGGCCCTGCCAGATTTTGGCAGACCAGGCAACCTCCTCGGTTTTGTCTTCGGTGTGCCACCAAAAGTTACTTCTAGCGATGTCGCCAAAGACAGCAAAACATCTTATCACCTAGAGGGTTTCTATCGCTTCCAAGTCAATGACTTTATTTCCGTGACACCGGGCGTTTATGTGATTCTGAATCCCGAACACAAAAACACAAACGATGATATCTGGGTAGGAGTCCTACGGACAACCTTTAGTTTCTAAGGTTTCCCGATATCTAGTTAAAAGTAAAAGCGGCAGGCGACTGCCGCTTTTACTTTTTGGTGATTGGTTCACAAATTATGAATTTTGGCGACAAATCCCAAATACGGAGGTGTAGCCGTGCAGAAAGGTGCTGTCACCGACGGGGCCGATTTCGCCGTTGCAGAAAAAGCCACTCAGGGGGATGTTGTTGAGGTATCGACTAAAAAGCCGCGAGTCAAAGTTGGGCTCGCCGTAAAGCCCTTCACCACGCCCTAGACAAGAGAACATCAAGGCACCGGCGCTGGATGTAGCCCTGTATTCGGCCGATCGCTGATAGCGTTCTAGCAGCATTTCTAGGTCTTCTGCGGAGGTGCGGGCATCCCGGAGGTGAAACTGGATGCGCTGTCCGGGACGGACTCGATCGGCGATCGCAATGGCTCCCACTTTTGGATCTACTCCCAACAGATTTCGGATTAAAAAATCTCCAGGCTCTAATA
>DMYK01000225.1:1221-1405 GCA_003483675.1 Microcoleaceae cyanobacterium UBA11344 | reverse complement strand
CCTTGAGCGACGATCGTCTCCAAAACAATATTGCCACTCAAAGCCACCCCAACCGTCCCTTCTCGGTAAAGCTGATAGTTGCAGAAGAGCGCCGCACCCCTGCTACCGTCCCCGCCAGCCAGTCCCCCTACCTTCGGCGCGCCCGGATAGGCATAATCTAGCCCTTGCAGCAGGTCGTTAATTT
>DMYK01000225.1:0-1138 GCA_003483675.1 Microcoleaceae cyanobacterium UBA11344 | reverse complement strand
TTCTGCTGCGACGTGAAAAGTTCTGACATTCACTCCGGGCAAGCGTGCCAGACTCAAACTGACGGCGGGAGAACCCTCTACTTCTTCCGTCAGACCGCCCCGATTGGTACCAATGATCCCGATCGCCCCGCAGCCAATCAGAGCCGGAATCGGCAGTAATTCTGCGAGTAAAGGCATCAGCCGAGAATACTCCGAAGCAAAGGCAGACGAGATAAAGATCAACCCTAAATCTGCTGGGCCTTCTAGCGATCGCTGAGCTTGTTCTACAACTTCTTTCAGGGCTGATTCTAAAGAGGGACGGGTTGATAAAGCGCTGACCCATTGCATTTGGTTTTGAGCATACATATGACAAAATTCTCTATAAAACTATCTTGTACACTAGGCTAACCTGCATCGGTCTCCCCCATGACGCTATTTTCTTGGCGATCGATTCGGTGAGACAGCCTTTTTTGTGTTAACATAAGTTAACATATGCAGCCAATAAACCTGTTTAGTGTTAGCTAGAATTGTGAGCTAAATCTTAAAAGATCCAGCTCAATACAGTTCTACACGCTAATTCACCTGTAATGTTTGCATAAATAGTAAGGTCGGCTCAACCTGAATTGATGCCTGTGGACTAGAACCCGCCGACGGGAAGCGGTCTGAAGCAGGAAGTAGACAGTCCCGCTGCGATCGCAGTTATGGATAGGTTCTATAGAGCAGTTTTCACACTCCCGAAAATTTTTTATATGACAACAACACCCCCTGACAACATCCAAGAAAAAATTGAAGAAGAGCTCGAAAACGCTCGTACCGTCTGCGACGTCAGTGGCAGCACGTCTGGCGAGTGTGCAGCGGCGTGGGACGCAGTTGAAGAACTGCAAGCAGAAGCTTCCCACCAAAAGCAGGTTAAACCTAAGAATTCCTTTGAAAAATATTGCGATGACAACCCTGACGCTGCTGAGTGCCGCATCTACGACGAATAAAGGGGCAATTTAAAAGTTGAGGCGAAAGGTGAGGGCGAAATTTGCCCTCTATCCTTTTCTTAGTACCTTTCAAACTATGCAACCTCACATCTGGTAAAAGTGAAGCAGCAACTGGAACATGAAAAGATGTCCCGGTTGCTGATTTTTGATCAATTTTATAAGAAATACCCTGA
>DMYK01000074.1:5849-7236 GCA_003483675.1 Microcoleaceae cyanobacterium UBA11344 | reverse complement strand
AACCCGCCCCTACAAAGGAAATGTATATTTGATCTGTGAGGAATGGTTTTTAGGTTTTTGGATTGCTTGGGGGTAGATTCACCACTTTGTCGATCGGCATGACTAAGATTTTATCAACTCGGTTCCCGTCCATATCCACTACTTCTACGCGCAAACCGTTCCACTCAAAATGCTCGGCTGCTGTGGGAATTTTGCCCAAATTTGTAATCACAAAACCGCCCATTGTGTGGTAACTTCCTTTGTTTTCTTCTGACAATTCTTCGATTTCAAACATCTCAAAAAAATCTTCGACTGGTAGCATTCCGTCTAACAGCCAAGAACCGTCTTCCCGCTGCACGGCTTGCGGCTCGTCTGCATCTTCAATCGAGGGAAAATCGCCCACCAGTTCGACTAAAATGTCGTTGACTGTAACTAATCCTTGAATTACGCCATATTCGTCTACTACCAAGGCAATTTGATTGCTAGATTGCTTGAAAAGTTCTAATACTTTTAAACCCCGCGTGCTTTCTGGTACAAATAAAGGTCGTCGTAAAGAAGCGCTTAAATCGAGGGGTTGACCGGTTAAAGTCCGAGACAGCATATCTGTAACGTGTACTAAACCGACAACGTTGTCGAGGCCTCCCTGACACACGGGAAACCGAGAATGACCGCTACCGAGCATTTTTTGGCGATTTTCTTCCACTGAATCTTCCAGATCGAGCCACACCAGATCGGGGCGCGGTGTCATTAAGGCGCTGACTCGTCGATCGCCCAAACGAAACACTCTTTCCACCATATCTTGTTCGGCTTCTTCAAAGGTGCCGGCTGAGGTTCCTTGCTCGATTAAAACTTTAATTTCTTCTTCTGTAACTTGCGGTTCTGTCGAGGGCAAAATCCCCATGATTCGCATTACTAAGTCAGTGGAATAACTTAAAACATAAACCGCAGGAGCGCCAATTTTTGAGAGCATTCGCATGGGAATGGCCACACTTGAGGCGATCGGCTCCGGGTTGTTGAGCGCCAGTCGCTTCGGCACCAGTTCGCCGATAATTAAGGTCAGATAAGTTATGGTTAAAATTGCGACTACTGAGGCGATCGTGTGAGAGTAGGGTGCGAGGACAGGAATCAGCCGCAACAAAGGCTCTAGTCTTTTGGCAATAGTCGTTTCTCCGAAAGCGCCCGACAGAATGGCCAGCAGCGTAATCCCGATTTGAACTGTCGGTAAGAACTGATTGGGGGCATTAGCCAGATCTAAGGCTACGCGGGCATTGATCGAACCTTGGTTGGCCATCTGTTGCAGTCTTACCTTCCGTACAGAGATGATGGCCATCTCTGACATCACAAATAAGCCATTGAGGAAAACCAGCAGGAGAACAATCAGAAGATCGGTACTTGGGGACATTTCTAA
>DMYK01000074.1:0-5796 GCA_003483675.1 Microcoleaceae cyanobacterium UBA11344 | reverse complement strand
CAGAGGCCTAAAAGCTTTTAATCTCGATCGCAAAATCGAAATCTTTTCTCAACCTGTCATTAGATTAACGGAACAGGCTCCTTTCGATCGCAGCCTCGATATATTAGAGCAAAAATTAACCCCCTGTTAAGTTCCCAGGCGACAACAGCCGATCGACATAATCCATTGATGTTGTCGTACAATCTCCTTAACAGGCAAAGGAAAAGAGCCTTTTTGAGCCGATCGAGGATTAAAATTAACAGCCCATGACTTTCTCTTCGATTATTCGTACCCTGGGGCGATCGCCCCTAGCAACAGAACTACTCAACAAGCTCAAGCGCCATCGCTACGTGCAACTCAACGGCGTAGCCCGTTTGCCAAAAGGTTTGGTGGCTTCAGCCCTCGCACAGCAAGAAGGGCGGAGTTTACTCGTAGTGACAGCAACTCTCGAAGAAGCGGGTCGCTGGGTGGCCGGGCTGGAGGCGATGGGCTGGCAGACTGTGCATTTTTACCCGACTTCGGAGGCTTCGCCCTACGAGCTCTCTTACTCCGATGAAAGCGAAATGACTTGGGGGCAAATGCAGGTGCTGGCGGATTTGGTTCAGAAACCAGTAACAACCGCCAATTCTAAGCCGATCGCGATTGTAGCTACAGCGCGGGCTCTCCAGTCTCACTTGCCGCCACCAGCTGCTTTTGAACCCTACTGTCTGACTTTGGCGCGAGGTATGACTCAAGACTCGAAGATTTTAGACCGCCAACTTGCCTCGATGGGGTACGATCGGGTGGCTCTAGTCGAAATGGAGGGCCAATGGAGTCGTCGGGGCGATATTGTCGATGTGTTTCCGGTGGCGGCTGAGTTGCCGGTGCGGCTGGAATGGTTCGGGGATGATTTGGAGCAAATTCGGGAGTTTGACCCGTCTTCGCAGCGATCGCTTGATAGGATCGATCGATTGGTTTTGACTCCTACTGATTTTGGCGGGATTGTTCGCGGGGCTTTGGGTGAAAGATTGAGTTTGAAAACGAACCGCGAAGGCGCGAAGGGCGCGTATGTTGAGGGGGAAGAAGGGGAAGAAGGGGAAGGGAAGGTTATTAAGCGGTTGTTGGGTTTGGCTTTTGAGAAACCTGCTTCTATTTTGGATTATTTGCCACTGAATACTTTGGTTGCGATTGATGAACCGGCTCAGTGTGAGGCTCACTGCGATCGCTGGTTTGAAAGTGCTCAGGAGCAATGGGAAAGTTTAGTTGCTTCTCTTCCTAAGATTCACCGCTCTTTTGCTGAGTCTATGGTTGATGTGGAAGGGTTCGATCGACTCTATCTGTCAGAATTGGCGGAATCTGCTTTTTCGGTTCCGGTTTCTTCGTCTCCTCCGATTAATTTGGCTTCTCGCCCGGTGCCGGTGATGCCTCACCAATTTGCGAAGTTATCCCAAACGCTCAGGGAGGAGCGCGATCGCGGTTTTTCGGTGTTTCTGGTTTCGGCTCAACCCAGTCGCTCTGTTTCTCTGTTGTCGGAACATGACTGTCCGGCTCAGTTTGTGGTGAATCCGCGCGATTATTTGGCGATCGATAAGTTGCAATTACAGCATATTCCGGTTGCTTTGAAGTACAGCGGTTTGGCTGAATTGGAAGGTTTTATTCTGCCGACTTTTCGGATTGTTTTAATTTGCGATCGGGAATTTTACGGTCAGCATTCTCTGGCTACTTTTAGCTATGTTCGCAAGCGCCGCCGCGCTGCTTCTAAACAAGTAGACCCGAATAAATTAAGCCCTGGTGATTATGTAGTGCACCGCCAGCACGGAGTGGGCAGATTTATCAAGTTGGAACGTCTAACCCTCGATTTGGAAACTCGCGAGTATTTGCTAATTCAATACGGTGACGGTACTCTGAGAGTCGCGGCCGATCAATTGGGCGCTTTGTCGAGGTTTCGGACTGTGGCCGATAAAGTGCCGGAACTCAACAAACTGACAGGTCAAACTTGGGAAAAAACTAAAACAAAGGTTCGCAAAGCTGTTAAGAAATTAGCGGTAGATTTGTTGAATCTTTATGCTAAAAGAGCTCAACAAACAGGTTACGCTTTTCCTCCTGATATGCCTTGGCAACAAGAGTTAGAGGATTCTTTTCCTTACCAGCCCACGCCGGATCAGTTGAAGGCAACTCAGGATGTGAAACGGGATATGGAGGGCGATCGACCTATGGATCGCTTGGTCTGCGGTGATGTCGGTTTTGGCAAGACGGAAGTCGCTCTCAGAGCTATTTTTAAGGCGGTTACAGCGGGCAAGCAGGTGGCTTTGCTCGCGCCGACGACGATTTTGACCCAACAGCACTATCACACGCTGAAGGAGCGTTTTTCGCCTTATCCGATCGAAGTTGGTTTGCTGAATCGCTTTCGCACTGAAACGGAACGCCGGGAAATTCACAAGCGTTTGGCTACTGGTGAATTAGATGTGATTGTGGGTACTCAAGCTGTTTTAAGTAAGGCGATTAAATTTCGGGATTTGGGCTTGTTGGTGGTGGATGAAGAACAGCGGTTTGGGGTTAAGCAAAAGGAAGCTATTAAAGCTCTGAAAACAGAGGTGGATGTTCTGACTCTGACAGCAACGCCGATTCCTCGGACTTTATATATGTCTCTTTCGGGGATTCGGGAGATGAGTTTGATTGCTACTCCGCCTCCCAGCAGGCGACCGATTCAGACGCATTTGGCTCCCTATGACCCGGAAGCGGTGCGGAGTGCGATTCGTCAAGAATTAGACAGGGGTGGTCAGGTTTTTTACGTGGTGCCCCGGATTGAGGGGATTGATGAGTTGGCGGCTCAGTTGCAGGTGATGGTTCCTTCTGCGAGAATTGCGATCGCCCACGGTCAAATGGATGCTTCGGAATTAGAATCAATTATGCTGTCCTTTAGTGCGGCGGATTTTGATATTTTGGTGTGCACGACGATTATTGAATCGGGTTTGGATATTCCCCGCGTTAATACAATTTTGATTGAAGACGCGCAGCGATTTGGTTTGGGTCAACTTTACCAGTTGCGGGGACGGGTGGGACGCGCGGGTATTCAAGCTCACGCTTGGCTATTGTATCCTAAGCAAAGTCTGTTGACTGATGCTGCAAAGCAGAGGTTGCGGGCTATTCAAGAGTTCGCGCAGTTGGGTTCGGGCTATCAGTTGGCTGTGCGAGATTTGGAAATTCGCGGTTCGGGTGATATTTTGGGCACTGAACAGTCGGGTCAAATGGAGGCGATCGGCTTTGATTTGTATGCTGAAATGTTAGAGGAGGCAATTCGTGAAATTAAGGGTCAAGAAATTCCCAAGGTTGAAGATACCCAAATTGATCTGAGTTTGACTGCGTTTATTCCTGCTGATTACATTGGGGATTTGGATCAAAAAATGAGCGCTTACCGGTCTGTTGCTTCTGCTAATACGCCTCAAGAGTTGCAGCAGATTCAGGCTGATTGGTGCGATCGCTACGGCCCCATTCCTCTTCCTGCGAAGCAACTTATTCGCATTGTTGAACTCAAACAAATTGCTAAGCAAATTGGTTTTTCTCGGATTAAGCCGGAAAATAAGCAGCACATTGTTTTGGAAACGCCGATGGAGGAACCTGCTTGGAATTTGCTTAAGGCTAATTTGCCGGATCATTTGCAGTCTCGTTTTGTCTACAGCAAGGGGAAGGTTACTATTAGAGGAATGGCAGTTTTGAGTGCCCAAAAGCAACTGGATAATTTGATTGATTGGCTGGGTAAAATGCATGGCGCTTTGCCGGAAGCAAATATTTTATTCTCAAATAGTGTTAAGTAATCCCACCTGAAAAAACAGAACACCCAGAGCGATCGCGTTTTACTTTATTTAAGTGCTATTATATTCCGCATTGTGACCGGAGTGGCAGGAATCTCAAGTGAGCGAAAATCATCTGTTTCAAAGACTGCGGAAAGAATGGCGTTTTGTGGCGATCGCACTTTTAGCGGCTGCGATTAGCTTTGTCATCGGTACGCTGCTACCGGGAAACCAACCTGCTTTACAAGCAACTGACAATCCTACCACCGCTGCGGTGCAGGTGCAGAACCTGAACCAATCTTTAACAGTAAATCCGCTAGCAAACGAGTTAGGGAAAAATCCCACAGGCTTTAATCTCGATCGCACAGTTGAAGAACTTCTCACTGTATTGGAATCTAAAGAAAAACTTTTGACTTTTGTGCCGCCGGAACAGTTTCAAGGACAAACAGTTTTTGAGGGAAAAGTCAACAATTCTGAAAAAGTTATAGCCTTAACTGTTGATGACGGTCCGTGGCCGGAAACCACAGCACAAATGCTGGATATTTTTCAGCAAAATGATGTAAAAGCCACGTTTTTTTGGATCGGCAAATCCCTCGAAAATTCACCGGAAATTGCTCGCAGAGTTGTGGCCCAAGGTCACGCGATCGGCAATCATACATGGCATCACTGGTACGATTCTATGGATGCGGCGACGGCGGCTAATGAAATCGATCGCACCGCCAAACTTATTTACGAAACCACCGGAGTTAAGACATCTTTCTTTCGCCCGCCGGGGGGAGTTTTGAATAATGGCTTGGCTAAATATGCTAAAGAACAAAATTACTCCGTTGTGATGTGGTCGGTAACTTCCGCAGATACAGATCCGCGCGCTCAACCACAAGCTTTTGTTGATAATGTCCTCAAAGGTGCCAAACCCGGTGCGATTGTTTTGATGCACGATGGCGGGGGCGATCGATCTCGTACTATTAAAGCATTGCCCGATATCATTGCTGGTTTGAAACAGCAGGGATATCGCTTTGTCACCATTCCTGAATTGCTAGAAATGCCAGAAAATTCTGAAGCATAAACAGGTAACGGTAAGGTGCGCACTGCGCACCCTATAGAATTAGTTTATGCGTAAGTTCCTAGGTAAGGTGCGCACTGCGCACCCTATAGAATTAGTTTATGTGTAAGTTCCTAGGTAAGGTGCGCACTGCGCACCCTACAGAATTAGAATCGCCAAAACCCGATCGCACAAACCTCCCTATTTGGCTGCACTGGTTGGATAGCTGTCCGAGTACCAACACTCACGCCCACACTCACGCGGCCCAACTCCACCACGGAGATGTCGTATTTACCAGGCGACAAACTGCTGGGCGCGGGCAACAGGGGCGCACCTGGTACAGCCCAACCGGTGTCTTAACAGCCAGTTTTGTACTTGACAACTTAAACCCTAATCTGCTGTCGGGACTCAGTTTAGCCGTCGGTTTGGCCGTAATTTACGCGATCGAAGATTTAGCTCCCGACTGTCACGATATGCTACGCCTAAAATGGCCTAACGATGTCTTGATCAACCGACGCAAGTTAGCCGGAATTCTCTGCGAAGCAACTTCTGGTAATGTTTTGGGCAAGTCTCGCGTAGTTGTCGGAATTGGAATCAACCGCTGCGCCGATTTCGATCGCACTGGAGAAGATGCCAGGGCGATCGACAATGCAGTAAGCTTGCATTCTATTTCTAATACAGTCCCTGACGAACTATCTTTACTCAGGAGGTTGCGGCACTATCTACTCGAACTAGCAGATATGTTTTCCCGAACCGACAAGCCAGCATCCAAGTTGGGTTTAGCCCTGATGCTGCCAGAATTGCGCCGTCGNNGCCCTTGTTGGCTGCAATGTGGCGATCGAACTTTCCTCCGAAACCATCCTCGGACAAGCCACAGGCATTGACAAACAAGGCCGCTTACTGCTGCGTTTGCCTGACGAAACAGTCCGTCCCTTCACCTCCGGGCGAGTTAGTTATTAGTTATTAGTCATTAGTAGGGTGCGCACTGCGCACCTTACAACTAGT
>DMYK01000238.1:4238-5615 GCA_003483675.1 Microcoleaceae cyanobacterium UBA11344 | reverse complement strand
TTAATGCTGAAAATTATGCTGAGGCTTTGACAAGAATTAAAAGTTTGTCTATCGAAGGCGATAATCTGGATTTTTTGCAGAAGTTTCTAGATTTGGCTGAGGGTAAGTATCAGCGGCAAATTGAAATAGATTTGAAGTATCTGATTGCTAGTCAAGATTTGTTCCAGCAGTCGATATCTACTTTGCGGGGAATGGTGGAAATCGAACAGGTGGAATTGGACAGGGAACAGGTGGAATTATACAAGCAAAAGGAAGACGAGGAGAAAACACGCGATCGCGAACAGATAGAATTATACAAGCAAAAGGAAGAAGAGGAGAAAACGCGCGATCGCGATCAAATGACATTATACAGGGAAAACGAAGACAAAGAGAAAAAGCGCGATCGCCAACTTGAGAATATCATCTTTTTTGTCGGAACTGCGATCGGCGGCGGACAAATCTTTTCAGCAGCCTATCCCCTAATCAAAGATACACCAATTTACTGGAAACCCGATTTTTCTCTACCCCTGCATCCCTTTGCTGCGACAATTTTCTGGAGTCTCCTGTTCGGTTTAGGATTTGGGTTGCTAACGCTGGGTGCGGCCATATTCATCAGGAAACTATTTACCAAGCATTAATTACACATTGTATTCCTAGGGACACGGCAATGCCGTGTCCTTTACTCAAACCTCAATTATGCAACAGTTTCATCCCCATTTTAACCTTGTCAAAAATCGTCTTTTGCGACACACAAGTAATCAGACAAAGCTTACCGCAATCCAAAGTATCGCGGCGAATTTTCTGAGCTTTTTCGCCGTACCAAATAGCGCGGGCGCTTTGCTCTTTCACATTCCCAATCACCGGATATTCATCGCACAATTTCACATCGCCACGGGTATCAATCCAGTAATTCCGAAGTCCTATCCGACAAGGCCTCACTGCATCGGGAGCCTTTTCTTCGCGGAAGTGAGGCACCATTAAACGCAATACTTCATCGCTGTTCATAATTGGCGCACCGTTTTTCTTCATTTCAATTAGGCGCTCAATTACCTGTGCAAATTCCTCTCTGTCTGCTTCTTCTATCCACAATTCCTCATAGGTTTCTGGTGTCCAGCGATTGACTGGTTGGAAACTCACCGTCGTCGCCCCAATTTCTTTGGCCCAGGTTACTATCTCCTCAAGGTGGCGGAAATTGAGTCGGTTGATAGCAGGTTTGACGTTGATGGGAAACAGAATGCCCTGTTTTTCCTGTTCCTCGCGCAGATATCTGATTCCTTTAGAAAGTCGGTCAAACAATCCGGGTTTGCCGCGCAAATAATCGTGCAGTTCTGCATTGTGCCCGTCAACGGACATATTCACATTAAAAGGACGAGCCGCAACAGTTTTGGCTGCGTTTTC
>DMYK01000238.1:930-4144 GCA_003483675.1 Microcoleaceae cyanobacterium UBA11344 | reverse complement strand
GAAAATTCGCCCACAAATTCTTTGATGCTTAAGAGAGCATTTTGCCATTCTTCGATCGTCATTTCGTCTTTATATTCTTTGAGCCGCCAATACTCGCACTGACGGCATTTAGCGTTGCAGCGCTCGTTGATGATTCCATAAAAAGTTATTGGGCTGGTAATGTCGTATCCTGTGTTGATCCGCAGCGATTCGGCTACTGCATTCTTAGTGTGTTTGACTCCCAGTCTGGATAATGTTAAAGCATCCATGTGTTTTTTCTCTTAGGTATTGTTGACTAAGTAAATTTATCTAACCCAATTGCGTATTGATTACGCATTGCTTGTAAGTAGGTATGCACCCATACTAAGTGTTACTTTTGGGCGTGGCTAGATGTTTTTCAAAGTTTTATAATGTTAAGCCTTGTAACATATTAGTATTACAAATACTTTAAGTGTATTTTTGGCTTGAAATGTGAAATTAGCTTAACAATTAATTCTATTCAGTATTATTAATTAATAACCTGTAATGTTAAGTGATATAATATTACAATACTTAATTGAGCGACTGAAGATAACTACTTAAGTAAACTTGCTCAATAAGTTAAAATTATAGTTAGAACGGAAGCCAATCAAGCAGTTAACTTCACACAAGCTTTACAATATGATGAAATCTAAGTATTTCAACGGTGAAAAATGGCTATAAACATGGGACGATATTTGCACGTACTAAAAATGTTCTGGGGTGCGGCGATTTCCGCAGAGCTCGAATACCGAATCAACTTTCTCCTCGCAGCCCTCAGCAGCCTGGGAAACCTGACGGGAAGCTTGTTTGGACTGTTTCTGTTCTATCGCACCGGCTACACATTTTCTGGCTGGAAATGGGAAGAAGCCTTAGTTGTACTGGGTATTTTCACGATTTTGCAGGGCTTTTCGTCAACGTTTCTAGCACCTAATCTCAGCCGTATTGTCGATCGCGTGCAACAAGGAACTCTCGATTTTGTCCTCCTAAAACCCATTAATTCTCAATTCTGGCTGTCTGCAAATACAATTTCTCCTTGGGGAATGCCAGATTTAATCTTCGGTATGGTATTGTTGCTGTATGCTGCTAACAAATTAGGAGCAGAAATCGGCAACTATTTCCTAACAGCAATACCGCTGTTATTTGGCATGGTTAGTCTTTACAGCATCTGGTTTATGTTAGGTGCAACCAGCATTTGGTTTGTCAAGATTTATAATGTGACTGAAGTTCTCAGAGGATTATTAGAAGCGGGTAGATTTCCAATGGCTGCTTATCCCGCAGCTTACCGATTTTTCTTCACCTTCATAGTCCCGGTTGCTTTCTTAACCACAGTACCGGCAGAAGCAATGTTAGGCAGAGGTGATATACTTTGGATAGCAGGGGCTGGAATTTTGGCGAGCGCCCTTTTGTTCGCTTCCCGCTACTTCTGGCAATTTGCACTCCGATTTTACACCAGCGCTTCCAGTTAGTTATATAATTTAATTTGTTGACGGTTGACTGTTGACGGTTGACAGTTGACGGTTGATTGTTATATGATGAAATTACATTTTTTTCAAATAGCCAGAGCAATCTCAACTAGAAATAAACAATCAAAATAAGGCCAACCAATGAAAAACAAAAAACTCGGAAACACTAATTTTAATATCAGCGCAATTGGTCTAGGAGGAATGCCAATGTCCTTGAGCGGTCGGCCGACAGAATCGCAAGCAATTGCAGTAATTCACCGCGCCCTCGATTTGGGCGTGACACTAATTGACACCGCAGATTCCTACTGCCAAGATGAATCCGACAAACACCATAATGAGGAACTGATTGCCAAAGCTTTACAACAATATACTGGAGATATTAGATCTGTCACCGTTGCTACAAAAGGCGGCTTAATGCGGCCTCAAGGTGCGTGGACGCGCAACGGCAATCCTCACCATTTACGCAAGACAATTCGCGAAAGTTTTGAAGCATTGGGTGGCCAAAAACCGATCGACCTTTGGCAATATCACGCCCCCGATCCCAGTTATACCATCGAGGCAGCCCTAGCACCGGCAAAAGAAGCAGTAGAAGCAGGAATGATTCGATTTATTGGAGTTTCCAACTTTTCTGTAGAACAAATCAAACGCGCCCGCGATACAGTAGAAATTGTCTCAGTTCAGAATCAATATAATCCTTGGCACAGAGAACCAGAATCAGACGGCGTACTGGAATATTGCGAAACCGAAAAACTGACATTTTTTCCTTGGAGCCCTCTGGGAGGAAGTCGCCGGGCCACAAGTTTGCAAGATGTGCCGGCGATCGCGAAATTAGCCGCCGAAAAAAACGTCTCAGTTTACTGTATAGTATTAGCTTGGTTGATGGGAAAATCGCCCTGTGTCGTTCCGATTCCCGGGGCGACAAAAGTATCGAGTATTGAAGACTCCTTGCGGGCGATAGATGTAAAATTGACTGACGAGGAATTGCAACAAATCTCAGTAAGTTAGGTCAATGAGTACCAGAAATTGAATTAGTAAATTTGCAAATTTGTGAGAGTTTGGGTTTTATGGAAGTTAATCAAGTGAAGACCGATCGAGATTTATCAATCGAACATCAAAACGTACCTGTCGCCCATGAGGGACTGCACAACTTTTTATACAGTTCCGATGAAGAACACAGCGCAGTCGCGGCAATTGCTGCATGGGAAAATGACGGGACGCAAATAATGGCGATCGATGTGTGGCGCGATTTGGCAACTAACGCAAAAGTCGCCGGCGTTTATGCTGTAATCGACAATTCCCATCAAACTCAGTATATAGGTTATTCGCGAAATATCCTGCTTTCTATCAACGGTCACATCGCCCAAAATGGCAGCGAAAATTGTGCATTCCTGCGGGTGCAAACTTTCAAATTTCCGAAGCGGGAAGAAATGGAAAATTTGCGCGATTCTTGGATTGCAGCACTCGGCAGCATTCCCCCTGGAAACGGCGCTGAGAGCGAAATGTGGGCGATTACGGTAGGTCAAGCCGCGCGATCGGCAATGTCTGCTGAGGAACAAAAAGCTTATGAAGAAAAGAAGCTGAAATTACGCAAAGCAATGGCCGATTCCACTCTTACCAAAGAGTTAGAAACCGCCACAAGTGATGCAGAAACTAGGCATAAATTGGAAGCTGCGGTTCATAATGATGACTGGAGTGCCGTGATTCAGTCACAAACCCAGGAAACAAAATCCGGTTCCTAAGTGCAGAAAAAG
>DMYK01000238.1:0-819 GCA_003483675.1 Microcoleaceae cyanobacterium UBA11344 | reverse complement strand
CCAGCCTCGAAAAATACAGGTTTTCTGAGTTCAACTTTGACTGGTATTGTGCAAGAACCGCCGTCAGGAAGCAGCAAAACTTGCACCGGCACTGAACCTTCATTAAAATTAATAATCGAACCGTCAATGCTGGCCCTAGAACTGATAATCTTAGCATCAGCATTAGTGCCAAAAGTAATTTTATGCAGTAGGCGATCGGCTCCATCCAAATGTAACTGTAAATTGGTAGAATAGGAATCAGGATGACGCCAATCTGGATAAATTGTCACCGCTTCGCCCTGCCATTCTCCCAGTAAAGCCTCAACAGTTAAAGGCGGACGTTCGGGGACATTTTGAGCCGGCTGCTTTTCCCGAATTAGGGTAATTGTTGATAAATTCCCATTGGTATTGTACAACTGAACGAACCGCAAGCGGCGATAATTGTAGATAAAACTAAACTCGGCGCCGCACTCAGAAAAAGGCGCTATTTGAATAGTACCTTGACAAAAAGCTCCATTCTCAAAAAAGAGGATATCCCGTCCCAAACTCTGATATTCTCGAACAAGTTCGCTAACTTCCGGTTCGCCGACACCGCTGGGATTTGGGGAAAACCGCTGGAGTTTTAATCGCACAGTTTTGTTGTCATTCAGACCTTCTAGAGCAATAATACTAGGAGTATCTTGAACTACTTCTCCCCTGGGCGATAACTGAGTAAAGGAACCGTGCCATTCTCCAAGATTTTGGAGAAAGTTTTCCCATTGTGATACCATATTTTTACCTCTGAATATATGCCTAAAAATAGAATTATAACTCTACTGACGGATTTTGGATTAAGCGATG
>DMYK01000274.1:1994-4110 GCA_003483675.1 Microcoleaceae cyanobacterium UBA11344 | reverse complement strand
AAGTCTAACTTATAATTGTATCGCAGTTGCGGTACAATACTGAATATAGCCGAAGAATACCGCAGCTCAAGGATGTATGTCAACCCCTTCTTACTCTCCATCAGAATCTCCTTTCCTCGATCGAGTTCGGCGCACCATTCGGCTCAATCACTTAAGTCGTCGCACTGAAAAAAGCTATATTTATTATATTTTAGATGAGAGTCGATCGCACACCGTCGGCGATCGCCAAAATCGAGACATTCATCACAACTTCTTCACGCTCGAATGACTGTAATCGATCGCCCCATTGGTGTGGACACTGCCCGTTAAAACTCTCTAGGGCGATCGGCAAATCCTAATCTACAAGAGGCATCAGGGGTTGTCTACAGTTTGAAAAGTGTTTAAATAGTAAGTCGATCGCACTTCGTCACCCCTTCATTCCCTCACCAAATAATGGGAAATGAAGGTTGCAAGTGCGATCCTCACCTGTATTTTTATGCGCTAACTGTAGTAGCTTGTCCTTTCGCCACAGTAGCTAAAATAGCTAAAACCTCTGGTACTAAGGGCTTTAAATCTGCCAAACGGTTGGATGGTGCTTGCAGAACAATTACCGCAATGTTGAACAGTGGTAGATTCTGTTGAAACGATAAGTTCCGATCGACTGTGATCAACACATCAAACTCCGCTTCTGCAAGGGTAAGAAGTTGACCATTCTTGATCCCTGCCCACCCCATTTGAGGAACCGTTTTCACCTCGCAGCCAACAAACTCCCTTGCCAGCTTGCGATCGATACACTCATCCAACAGGAGTTTCATGCTACGCCACCATACTAACAAGCTGTTTTCCCGCCTCTTCAAGCAAGGTAATAACCTGCTCCCTAGTCACAGTCGGAAATCCATCTAAAAAATCGTCAATCGACTCTCCCGCTTTAAGATAGTCTAAGAGCGTCTGCACGGGAACCCTAGTACCAGCAAAAACTGGAGTTCCACCCATAATCTCAGGAGATGCGCTAATAATTAAGGAGCTTTTAAGCATAGGTCTTTGACCTCCAGATTCTATACCTATAGTTTACCAATTCTGATGAGGCAAAATCTCCTGGAGGGGCTCTAAATCAAGGTAATAGCGCGGTTGAACTCAATCGTTAGCCTGCTAAAGAGGCAACTCCCGATGAATTGGCAACCCTCGCGCGAACCCGATCGGGTTGCTGTGTGGTGGTTCACTCTTCCACCCGATAGCCCAATTCCGCTAAACGGGTGCGCGACTGCCGCCATTTTGGCTGCACCTTGACAAATAACTCCAAATATACTTTGCCTTCAATTAACTTTTGAATCTGTTCGCGGGCCGCACTGCCGATCGCCTTCAGCATACTGCCGCCTTTACCAATTAAAATGCCTTTTTGGGAGTCGCGTTCGACGTGAATTGCAGCGAGAATTCGGGTGATTTTCGGTTCTTCTTCGATCATGTCGATCACAATTGCCACTGAATGTGGCACTTCTTCCCGCGTCACCAGCAAAATCTGTTCCCGAATCAATTCCCCCATAATAAAGCGTTCTGGCTGGTCAGTCACCAAATCGGGCGGATAATAATAAGGCCCTTCTTCTAACTTTTCCACTAATAATTGTTGCAGCGACTCGACTCCCTCGCCTGTGAGAGCTGAAAATTTGACAACGGGCCACTGAGGATTGACAATTTGCTCGTAAGTGCGATCGATCAACACACAATCCGACGGTTGTTCGTCTAATTTATTCACTCCCAAAATCACCGGAACTTCGGTATTGCTGAGCAAATCCACAATATATCGATCGCCCCCTCCCGATTCCACTGAGCCATCCACCACAAATAGAATCACATCTACAGATTTAATCGCTATTTGAGCATTTTGCAGCAAAACCTTCCCCAATTGGTGGTGCGGCTTATGAATTCCCGGAGTATCAACAAAAATAATTTGTGCCTCCGGCGTCGTCAAAATGCCCCGCAATCTGTTGCGAGTCGTCTGCGCCACCGGCGAAGTAATCGCAATTTTCTGCCCCACCAACCGATTCATCAGCGTTGATTTGCCGACATTCGGGCGTCCGATAATACCCACAAAGCCCGATTTGTAACCCGCAGGAGCTGCGGGAACACTCATAATTTCTGA
>DMYK01000274.1:411-1956 GCA_003483675.1 Microcoleaceae cyanobacterium UBA11344 | reverse complement strand
CTATTGTCGCCTGAAAATACTCAAACGACAACATTCAAACCTTTAGCCAGCCAAAAACCAGTGTTAAAAACCGATATCTGCTTGACAAAGCTTGATATCTGAGACAAAATTTGATAAAGTTGCAACATGACATCGATCTAAAATAAATCATGCTGGTGAAACCGAGTCCCCAATGCTGTAACAATTTCAGATGTGCAAATGTTTAACTCAACTGAAACTATTCTACAGCTTCGTCAGGGAAACCAGTTTTAACATTTTTGAGGATGTCTGGTAATAAATTAGGTCGTTAAACTCAATCTCAAAAGCTCAATATCATCAGAATTTTTACAATTGAAGCTAATGTTTTTTGAGCTGACCTAATTAGTGCTAATCGTAATCAAGTGAGGAGATGAATCTAATGAAATCGAAATTATTTTGGAGTTGCTGCACCGTTTTGGTAGCCAGCTTGCCGATGCCAAGCTTCGCTGAAATCAAACCTGTAGAAGTACGTTTTGACTACAAAGGCGGCTCGCTGAATTACCAAATCCTACCTGGTAAAATACCTGACAGAACCTTGCCCAAAGCCTTTGACTTTCCAATTATTACCAATGTTGCTGTTGATACTAGCATCACCTCTGAGCACTTAATTACCGATCAGTTTCGCGCCCCAGCGACTCGTCCAGAATATACCAGAGCTCTCACCACCTGGTCAGAATCAATCAAAGAATGTCTAGCCAAACAACCGCGCTTGATTCGTGCTAGTACGAAGAATCCGGTTCTGTTTGATGGCAAAGTAGGCACGATTGTTAGAAATGCAAATAACCGTGCAGTTTGCAAATAAGCCAGTAAGTGCCACTGATTTAAAATAAAAAATCAAGGGCATTTTTGAACAAAAAGAGCAATAGAAAAGCTAGGGCTCTTTTTGTTGTCAAAAAATATTTTTTTGTCACTCAATTGATTTTACTTAGCTTGCTTTAAACGGGATTGCAAAATTCATCTGTACTCAGCAGAATTTCCCCGTAGTCAGGAATCCAAGCTAGCCATTTTTCTTCTGAAGACTGACACAAAAGCCACGCTTCGTCAAAACTGAATGCTGTCGGCGGATTGAATAGTTTGACCCAGGTAGAAGGGGCAAATTTGGGTGCGGTGGGTCTATCAACCAATCTACACCAGCCTCGCGCACTCTCGACGCTGGCTTGGGTCGATTTAGGTTGCGAAGTACGAACATATGTTTGCAGTTTCATAACTACTCCTAAGCTGCTAAGACTCTGCACCAGGGCGGGTTTGCAACAACGCAGGGCTCAGGCGCAGAAAAAATTGTGTAATTTATGATACAGAATTCTACAGGCAAAAGTGCATTGCTGTAGTAAAACTTTACAATCGAGAGTAACAGTCCTGGACGCAAATTTTCAATCTTTACACTANNCTACCCATAGTGTAAGGTGCGCATTGCGCACCCTACAAATAGAGTTCCTGCATCCAGGACTGAGTAAAAAACAGGCCCAAAGCACAAAAGAGTGAGTAGTTATTGTGGCGATCGGCAGCAAATTTTCAATCTTTACACTA
>DMYK01000274.1:0-403 GCA_003483675.1 Microcoleaceae cyanobacterium UBA11344 | reverse complement strand
CTACCCATAGTGTAAGGTGCGCAATGCGCACCCTACAAATAGAGTTCCTGCATCCAGGACTGAGTAAAAAACAGGCCCAAAGCACAAAAGAGTGAGTAGTTATTGTGGCGATCGGCAATGATCAATTACGATCGCAAAAAACATCTATAGTTGTCCTAGTGGTAGCGCTATAATTTATTTCAAAAATTCCCATATGAACGCAACTAAAACATCCCAGTGGAAAACTCTAGACCGCTTAGTAGAAATTAACTCGCATTGGGTAAAACTCATCGCCGAACACCTCGAAAATACCGAAGGTAAAGTCATTGAATACTGGCGGGTAGAAAGAGCAGATTCAGTCGTAATTTTGACAATTCAAAATGACAAATTACTGTTTCCCGTACCAATGTATCGTCCAGGCATC
>DMYK01000632.1:3817-13442 GCA_003483675.1 Microcoleaceae cyanobacterium UBA11344 | reverse complement strand
TTGCGCGCCTTCGCCTCCCGGCAGAGCCGGAGCTCCTAATGGTCTGGCTGCTATTAGCGGAGTTCCCACTGAGCGGCGCCCTACTGGCGGGGGGTTTAGCCCTGGTACTTGTGGCAACGAGGCTACTTGCCGACCCAGGGCCTTCTCGCCTGCGGGCTCAGGATTTCTCGTGCCTTCGCTGAGGACTGGCAGAATAGGCGCTTTTGCGATTGTTCGCGCGTCATAGTCTTGATCGCGGACTGCTGCATCAAGTCTATTCTTGCCCTGCCGCCAAACTGCTTGCAGCAAATTTGTTCGCGTCACACAAGACAATTCCCCCCTTCTTTCTGTCGGCGGTCGATATACCTCAATTGCCTCGGCAATTTCGGGCACGATGGAACACCGGAGAGCATCAGCAGGCGATTTTTCTCCGTAAAGGTTCCACAAGTTTGAGGCTATTACATATTCATTCAGGGTCTTTTCTATTCTTCGGAAGAATGGCCGGTTAGTTAGGAGTAACTCTCGTCTGACTACACCTACATTCCTTTTTTCTTCTGTTCCGTACATAGTGTCTACTAATGTATCCACATCCCTACCGTACTCAGAGTATTGTGTGGTGTCGTCTAGCAGAGCCTGAAGCGTCCTGAGTTCGCTGACAAGGCCTCTTGCTGTGGGGCTGAGATTGATTTGGGGAGCGGCGGGGCCTTTGAGCTTAGCTCCTCCAATTTGGATTGGGCGGGATAGTTCTGGCAGTTTGGGTATCATCGCCACCTGTCGCTGTGGCAGTTTGGGCAACGGATTGGCTGTCATCGGCCCTGCTGCGACTCCGGCAGGGGTTTGAACTGCGATCGGCGGAAGTTGCCCAAAGGGGTCTATCTGAGGGAGATTGGCTGGTGTCAGGGGGCTTTGTGGCGCCGACTTCAGCGGAAGCGTTGGATTGCTGTTTTTGTTGTCGCCGATGCCTGTTTGAGCCTGTTTTGCTCGTTCGTCTGGGTTGGTCGATCGAATTAACCCGGGAGGCTGGGCGGCGACGACTGGGGACGGGAAAGACTGAGCTGCTGGGGTGGGGCTGGCTGCGGCTGTCGGTGATGGAGAAGTTGCACCGGGGCTGGGGCTGGGGCTGGCTGTGTTGCCGCCCCCGCCGTCACCGCATCCTCCGATCGAGAAAGCTAGTAGTCCTATAGTTGCAAAATATAAAAGTTTGTGCATTGCCGATCGCCCCTAACTGCTTTATTTCAATATATCCAACAAGGCTTTGCAAGTACAGCCAGTTGTCGCTTTAAGTTTAACTGTGTTCGATGTTATGCGATCGCCTAAAAATTGCCTAGGGCGATCGTTACAACGTGGCCTTGATTTTGGGGAATAGTTTTGATTTCTGAGTTGGGAGAGTAATTACTATTGACATTAGAACCCGATCTGTGCTAATGTTCCGTCGTAGGGGCATCGCTATAGCGTGCCCGGACTAGACTCATGCAACGCTTGGGGAAACCAATCCTCTACTTTAGGTATGGTGTAGAAAATTAAAACATAGTTGAAATACTCTATCTATGTCAAACGAAAATATAACTGAGAAATTATACTTGTAAATAAGGTATTCCTATGGCACAAGCGTCTGTATCTCCTGTAGTGCTGATTATTTTAGATGGCTGGGGTGATCGTGAAGAAACCGACGGAAATGCGATCGCCGCAGCAAAAACACCAGTGATGGACTGCCTCTGGGCTGCTTATCCGAGAACTCTAATTCGCACTTCTGGTAGAGCCGTAGGCCTTCCCGATGGCCAAATGGGCAACTCCGAGGTTGGTCACTTGAATATCGGTGCGGGCCGAGTGGTTCCTCAAGAATTGGTGCGGATCTCGGATGCAGTCGAAGACGGTTCTTTGCTGAGCAATCCGGCTCTGGTTCGGATGTGCGAAAAAGTCCGCGCCACGGGCGGCAAGTTGCACCTGACGGGGCTATGTTCTGAGGGCGGGGTGCATTCCCATCTCAGTCACATTTTGGGATTGCTGAAATTGGCAAAGGCACAGGGAATTTCTGAGGTTTGCATTCACGCCATCACAGATGGCCGCGATACTAATCCGAAAGAGGGTGTCCAGGCTCTAGGAAAAATTGAAAGTTATATCGAAAAGGTAGGGGTAGGTCGGATTGCTACCGTCAGCGGGCGCTATTACGCGATGGATCGCGATAAGCGCTGGGATCGGGTGCAACGCGCTTACGATGTGATGACGACTGAGGGCGCAACTGATGGTCGATCGGCTGTTGAGGTGTTGCAGGCCTCTTACGCGATCGGGGTGACGGACGAGTTTGTAATTCCGACTCGGATTGCGCCCGGAGCGGTGGCATCGGGCGATGGGATGATTTTCTTTAATTTTCGCCCGGACAGGGCTAGAGAGTTGACTCAGGCCTTTGTGGATCGCAATTTTAAGGGGTTTGAACGGCAGTTAATTGAGCCGCTGACATTTGCGAGTTTTACTCAGTACGACCCGAAGTTGTCGTCGGTGTTGGTGGCTTTTGAACCGCAGAATTTGAATAATATTCTGGGCGAAGTGATCTCGAAACACGGTTTGCGGCAGTTGCGGACGGCGGAAACTGAAAAGTACGCTCATGTGACTTATTTTTTTAATGGTGGTCTGGAAGAGCCTTTTGAGGGGGAAGATCGGGAAATGGTGCAGAGTCCGATGGTGGCTACTTACGATCGGGAGCCGGAAATGTCGGCGGCTGAGGTGACGGATGTGGTGGTGGCGGCTCTGGAGAAGCGGATTTATTCGTTTGTGGTGGTTAACTACGCTAACCCGGATATGGTGGGCCATACGGGGATGATGGATGCGACTGTAATTGCGATCGAAACTGTAGATAAATGTTTGGGGCGGCTGTTGGCTGGCGTTACCAAAGCTGGAGGTACGGCAATTATTATTGCTGACCACGGAAATGCTGAGTTGATGTTCGATGAGTTGGGGAATCCTTGGACGGCTCATACTACTAACCCGGTGCCGTTTATTCTGGTAGAAGGCGAAGGTCTGAAGATTCCGGCTCACGGAACTGATGTTCCTCTGAGGGATGATGGCTGTTTGGCTGATATTGCACCGACGATTCTGGAGCTTTTGAGGTTGCCTCAGCCTCCTGAGATGACGGGACGCTCTATGATTCGATCGGCTGATTTTGAAGTGCGCGCTAATCGCACTCCGGTGCGGGTGCGGTTGTAGAAAAGTAGGGACACGGCAGTGCCGTGTCCCTACTAATGGACGGCAGTGCCGTGTCCCTACTAATGGACGGCAGTGCCGTGTCCCTACAGAAATTGTGCGCGATCGACCGGATTTGATATGATGATTGATTATCGATTACCAATTACCAATTACCCCTGATTATGAATATTGTTTCTGTTTTACAAGTGATTTGGTCTTTGTCTGCTTTAGGAATTGTGGTTTTTGTGTTGCTGCACAGTCCTAAAGGTGATGGCATTGGAGGTATTGGAGGACAAGCTCAATTGTTTACCAGCGCCAAGAGTGCGGAGACGACTCTTAACCGGATTACTTGGGGTTTGTCTATTGTTTTTATGGGTTTGACTGTGATTTTGAGTGCTGGTTGGTTGACTCCTAAGTTATAATAGGAGGATTTTTAACCGCAGATGAACGCAGATAGACGCAGATAATATCAAGTTCATCTGCGTTTATTTGCGTGTATCTGCGGTTAAAAAATGTGGTGGAAAGTTACGATGAGATTGCGATCGCTGGCAGTGTTTTCCTTGGCTTTATGTTGTTTTAGCCTGATAATTTTGACTCAGGTTAATATTCCTGCCGCGAGTCTTCCTCCTCTCTCGAATAGTTGGCCTGAGCCACAGGTTCACTCTTTGCCGCCAACGCTGGCTAGGCAAGATTCAACTAATAGTGGCGATTATTTTGACCTTGTGAAGCCGCCGAATGTCGGTCATTTGGTTTGGTCGAAGTTTCCAATTCGGGTTTATGTGGAGCATCCGGTTAATATTAATCGCTCTGAAGATTGGGTAGGGGCTGTGTTGGATGTTGTGCGAGAATGGGGGGTTTATTTGCCTTTGGAGGTGGTGGAGAGTTCGGAGGTGGCTGATCTGAAAATTTTATGTCAGGCTCCGCCTTTGCGGCAAGGGTTGTTGCGATCGCGATCGGGAGAAGCTGTCTATGAGTTGTATTCGACTCAGGAGGGTGATCAAACTATATTATCTCATCGGTTTTCGGTTTATTTGAATCCGAATCAAGTGGGTAAGTATATTGCGGCGACGGCGCGGCATGAGTTGGGTCATGCTTTGGGAATTTGGGGTCACAGTTTGATGGAAACTGATGTGCTTTATTTTTCTCAGGTGAGAAATCCTCCGCCTATTTCTGCGAGGGATGTTAATACTTTGAAGCGGGTTTATGAGCAGCCGACTCGGTTGGGGTGGAGTTTGTAAAACCATGAGAAGATGAGGGTTAAAACCACAAATTCTCGGCGAATATAATTCGCACACAAAGGAAGTCCGCCAATTCCCGGCGAATAGAATTCGCACCAAAACGAAGTCCACTCCTAGGGGACTAAATAAAAGAAAGATTGGGATTAGTTAGCAATAGGAAAGAGAAAAATATGAAAGATGAATGTTTTGGAATTGTGCCAATTTTTGCGAGTGAAACTGATACTTTGTTTTTGTTGATTCAACATCAAGCCGGACATTGGGGGTTTCCTAAAGGTCACGCTAATCCGGGGGAATCTGCCCTAGAAACGGCGAAGCGGGAACTTGAGGAGGAAACTGGCATTCGCGATTGTGAAGTGCTTGAGGAGCCTAGTTTTGTGGAGCACTATTCTTTTGTTAAGAAAGGGGAGCCGATCGCAAAGACTGTTACTTACTTTTTGGTTTTTGTAAATTCGATGGAAGTTCAGTTACAAGAAGCGGAAATTCAAAATTCTGCTTGGATTTGTTTTGAGGAAGCGGTTAAGCTGATTACTTTTGATGCAAATCGGCAAGTTTTGAGGGAAGTTAAAGCATATTTGGACGGGAGGAACGAGAGTTTATAAATAGTCCTGGACGCAGAAACTCTATCTGTAGGGTGCGCCGCACCTTACCGCTACTTTCGGACGGCATATTATATCAACAAACAACCTTTTAGTCAATCATATTTTTTTTGATAATCGAGTTTAAGGGTGCGGATGAGTGACAAAATTATTTCAGCCGGAAATTTGCATAATTTGTTCGCAGCCTCGGGGGGAATTGGCTGAAAAATTGAGATGTTTTTCAGCAAGATTTCTGATAAAATTCGAGGGTGAGAAAAAGTATTTGAAGGTATAGATATGTCTGAGAAAGATGAAATTGCGGTGTCTAAGACTTTGACAGCCTCAGAGCAAGCGGTGTGGGATGCTAAGGCTAAAGTTCGGGTGCTGCTGAACTTGTGGGCTTTGGAAGACGAGAAAAATATCGTTAGAAAGGGGGAGTTAAATAAGCGGATTGCGCGTACTAATGAGACGAGTAAGAACTATGAGGGGGTGCTCGGCGAGTTGCAGGCAACTGGGGCGATCGTCTATTCTCCCTTAAATCGGGTGACGCTGGTGGCCTTGAGCGCGCGGGGGAAAGAAGTTTTGGCGGATGGCTTGAAAAGTAAGGATTCTCTGTTTGAGTTTGATGGTTCTCAAATTGGTACGCGGCTGGGAAATGCTTTGTTGAAATGGATTCGGCATCAGGATGGTGCGGCGAGTGTTGGTGTTGAGGCGGGGAAGGGGGATGTCGGGGCGATCGCATCCTATGAAGAATTTAAGGCTGTGGCGTTGGAGGTGTATGACAGCTTGAACCGGGATTATAACTTAGATGATTTAGTGCCGATTTATCGGATGCGGCGGGCGATCGGGGAAAGGTTAGAGCGATCGCAATTCAATGAGTGGCTGTTGGAAATGCAGGCTAATGATATTTTCCAGCTAATGGCAGGAGAAACGCAAGACCTAACCGCAGATAAACGTGAAGATTCTATCACTATTCCTGGTGGTGCATTGCGTTACTACGCCAAGCGTTTAAATTCCTAAAATTGCCCTCAATCTTTTTGTAGTTCGTTACCTCACACCCGATCGCTATGAACAATATATCAGTTTCTCCGATAGAAGCTCTCAATGCTGCCATCCAAAATCACAATCCATTTAGCAAAGCTGGAATTGTCAAAGAACAAGATATTTGGGGAAAAGGGTTCCCCGATATTCCCACTCTAAATGCTCACGCTTCCGATGCCATTTTTCAGGCAGTTGAAAAAGTACAGACAAGTCAATCCAGCCAAGAAAAGGTGACTTCACTGGTATTAACTGCTAACCAGGGAGTGGGAAAAAGCCACATTTTGAGTCGCACCCGCCGCAGGCTAGAAAGTAATGGTGGTGCTTTGTTCGTTTATGCCAGTGTTAATAATTACACCGATTTAAACTTAATCAAATACCAATTTCAGCAAACTTTAGCTAACAGTTTGAGCCACACAGGCAGCCAAAGCGTCATGCAATGGCAGGAAATAGCCGCAGCAATGGCAAACGAAGGTTTCAAAGCTATCAATCCTGCTTCACAGAATCTTTCTCCTCAAGAACTGATAGATCGATTTGACAGAGTATGTGCTAGTTGGGCAACTAAAAATAAGAATTTCATGAACACCCTAACTAAGCAAGTTCTCAAAACAAAATCAAAGGCAGACCCTTATATTGTTCGAGCTGTTTTGTGGACATTATCAGAAACTGAAACACCTTTTGCTATCAAATGGTTAGCTGGTGAAGAGTTAGATAAATCTAAAGCTGAGGAACTAGGATTGCCGGCTAATTCCGGCAAGACCAATCAGGACAGAGAAGCCGAATCTCTGAATAATGTCCAGCAAAATTTAAATTTGGTGAGTTACTACAGTCCTGTAATCATTTGTTTTGATGAAATAGATGTAAATACCAGTTGTAGAGATGATGGCTTGACAACACCGCAGGTAATTGCCGATCTAGTTAAGCGTTTGTACGATACTCTCGAACACTCTGATATCGGTCAAGGTTTGGTTATTATCACAGTAATGATGCCTTATACGTGGACAGACACAGTTAACGTAATGTCTGGGGGTATTCCCGATCGACTTTCAACATACACGCAGCGAAAACCAATCGATTTAAAATACTTGAATGGTGATTCTGTAGTCGATTTAGTCCAGTTATGGTTGCAAGATTTTTATGAGGTCAGAAATTTAAACCCTCCTCATCCAGTCTACCCATTTGAGGAAAGTCAACTGAGAGAATATGGCAGAGTTAAGCCAACGGTACGGGAAGCTTTGACATGGTGTGCCGAGAATTTTCAAGTTTTCATGCCTCCAATGCCTGAACTTCCAGAAGATCCTATTGAGCGGTTTGAGTTTGCTTTAACCAAAGAACTTGAGGCAGACATTAGAGAGGAGATGGAGGATAATTCCACAATTGCTAAGGCTATTTACTTTGGCTTTGAAACCTTGAAAGGTCAGACAATTGACAAGGTAACAGTTGATGACATTACTGAGATTAAACCAAAGGCAAAAAATGCGGGTTGGATCGGATTCAAGATAATTGGCACTGAAAACGGAAAAGCTATCAAGATTGGTGTGGCAATTATCCAAACTTCTCAATCTGAATTAGTTGCTGCATTAAAGCGCTTAATTGATTATCAGACCTTTGATTTTACGCGCGGTTGTTTAGTACGTTCCCAATCCAAAATAGAAAATATCAAGAAAACTTCTAAAGCCTACAAGCTACTAGAGGAACTCGTATCAGTAGAAAAAGGCGGTGAGATCGTGTATTTGGTTGAAGAGCAAATAAAACCGCTGATGGCTGTCCGTGCTGTTTGTAAAAAATGCCGAGATTATAATTTAACAGAAGACCAGGTTTTTGAGTTCATATCTCAGAAGCACCTCACTTTTGAGAATCTTTTATTGCGGGAAATTTTGAGCGATCCCTCCGGTGAAATGCCTGCGGTTGACGATGAAGATGAAAACCTACTTTTAGAAGACATTTTCAACCCTCCCAGCAGTGATGATGAAGGTGACGAGGATCTAAGTGACCTATTTAGTTAACCATGAGCAAATCAATTTTGCTTCAAACAGCTCTGGCTTTACCAAATCCAGATATTGAAGCTTTAATCGAAGGACGAATGATTGTAGCTATGCCTCGGATGTTTCTGAATCCGGGGCGGACATTTGCTTTGTATCCAGCCGATAATTCTAATATGCCCTTGATGAAACCTAAGCAAATGAGCTTGTTTCCAGAGTCAGGTCAATTAGAACTCCCCCTGGTAATTTTAGATAAAGTTTCGATTAAAGCTTGGGCTAGGTGCGAATTGTGCCAAATGGTGAATGAGCCTGAATCATTAGAAGCTTTGTCGCGATTAACCATCTGGAAAACAGAGGCATTACAGCAAATTCTCCAGCAGCGTCCGTTTATTTTTGTAGCTCATCTTCGCGTCTATCTGCTACCTCAGCCCATTGAAATGTCAGTGCAATCTAGCGGAAATTTTGTATCTTTGCCCAAGTCTCGAAATGTTACTGATTCAACGCCTGTTTTGAGCGATTTTCTGTTTGCTAAACGCCGCAAACAACTGGAAAAACTAGAGCCTCCAGAACATCCAGAGTTGGAAGAGTTGCAAAGTGCGATCGCGCTTTTATCCAATACTAACCCAAACGCCAAACAACTAGACGCAGAAATCAAAATATTTCTAGGTTGGAGTAGCGACAAGCCTGTAAAGCCAATCAAACCGGATTTAGCTTGGATAAAAACTATAGCAGCTTTGGGCGATCGCAGCATAGAACTAGAAGAAAAAAAAAGCAACTATCAAGCAGGCACAGATTTTGAGAATGTCGCACGTCAAAGCCTTGAATTCTTAGGATTCAAGATTGAGAATGCCTACAAAGGCGGTGCTGGTGGTTTGGATTTATTTTGCTCGAAACCATATCCCTTAGTTTGTGAATGTAAAGCGGGTAGGCTGATTCCTAGTGGAACCGCTGAGGAATTAATTAAACTGGGAGGAATGCACTTAGGTGCGGATAAATTTTTAGGATCTACCAAGTTGGTTATCGGCCCAGGTAATCCTTCGCCGGATATCTTGAAATCAGCAAAACAATGGAAAATTAGTATTATCAATGCCATGACTTTACAGAAGCTAGTTGAGTTGAAAGCTAAATATCCAGGTGCTGTCAACTTAGTTGAACTCAAGTCCTATTTAGAATCCGGGAAAATTGACTACAAAATTAATGATTATATTGATAAAGTTGAAAGAGAAATTAGGCTGCGATCGCAAATCGTACAAGCAGTTAAACAACTTTGCTCAGATAATGAATTTCCAACTGTTGCTGAGATTAGAGTTCAATACAATGCTAAATTTGCCACTGATTCTAAGTTAACATACGACTCAGTAAAGGATTTGACTATAGAACTTTCTTCACCGCTGACAGGTTACTTAGGGCGAGAAAATGGAAGTGACACCAAGAGCGAACGCTTTTATTTCCTCCGTGATTTACTATTAGATGATTGAGACTAAACAAGGGCGATCGCACTTCATCCAATCCCCTAAACAGTATCAGGATCTACTCCCAACTCCCGCAACCTCGCCGCCAATCTTTCAGCTTTCTGCAATTGAGCTTGTTCTGCCTTAATTAACTCCTCCACCAAGGGCGGATTTAGTATTTC
>DMYK01000632.1:218-3740 GCA_003483675.1 Microcoleaceae cyanobacterium UBA11344 | reverse complement strand
CAGTAAATGCTAAAAACCGGACTTTTGGCTTGCCAGTTTTCGCGTCAACAATGCAGTATTCCGGGACATTAGCTAGTTCGTACTCCGCTCGTTTAATCACGTAATCTTCCCGGCGATTTTCGCTGACTACTTCTACCACTAACAGCGGCTTTTCATCAAATTCGAGGATGCCAGCACCAGGCCTAGCAGCAGCTTGTTCTAAAAGACTTTGAGTGCAAACAACTACATCGGGAATGCGGGATTTATCTTCATCTGTTCTCACTCCCAGACCAGTTTTTACTACTAAGTCTAGATTGTGAGCGGCTAGGTAACGCTGCAATTTGTAAACTAAATATTCGCAAATTTTGATGTGTAAAACTGTTGCTGTTGGTATCGGGATTAATTGGCTTTTGTACAGTTCATATTGTACATCAGAATCTCCTTGGTAAACTCGGTATTCTTCAAAGGTTAATGTTGGGGAATTATCAACTTGCTTTTCTGGTACAACTTGGGCGATCGATTGAGACATATTTTTTGCTATGAGTTGACTTTTATGCAGTTTATATTGTAGCTCAGTTTACCATTTGGGCGATCGACTTAATAAGGCTGTAGCTGCGTCGCTATCGAGTGGTTTAGAGAAGAGGTATCCCTGACCGTATTCGCAGCCGATCGCCCGTAAGTGAGCCAATTGAACGGCGGTTTCGACACCTTCTGCGACTACCTCCATCCTCAAACTGCGAGCTAGCATGACGATCGCCTTGACGATTTCCAAATTTTCCCCTTTTTCTCCGATGCGGCCGACAAAAGAGCGATCGATTTTCAAAATATCGATCGGGAATTTGTGCAAATAACTCAAAGAAGAATAACCAGTGCCAAAATCGTCAATGGACAGATCAATCCCCAACTCTTTCAACTGCGAGAGCATTGTCGTTGCCGCTGCGCCATCTTCCATCACCACACTCTCGGTCATCTCCAACTTCAAACAGTGAGGGTCTACCCCAGTTTGCTGCAAAACTTGCTTAATTTGCTCGATCAACTCCGGCTGCGAAAACTGCCTACCCGAAAGATTGACAGCTACTGTTAACCGCGAATTCGCCACAGGTAATTTCAAACTCTGCCATTTAATAATTTGGCGACAACTTTCGCTCAAAACCCACAAACCCAAGGGAATAATTAGCCCGGTTTCCTCAGCCATTGCAATGAATTCGATCGGGGAAACCAAACCCCGTTCCGGGTGTAGCCAGCGCACGAGGGCTTCAAATCCGGCAACTAAGCCACTTTTTAAACAAACAATTGGCTGGTAGTGAACCACAAAAGGACATTCCCATTTAGGAATTGAAATAGCAGATGTGAGAGACTCTATCCCCAATTCCAAATCCCACATCGAATTTTTCAGATTCAGTTGTTCAACCGAATGCCGCAAATCGTGTTCCAAGTGCATCAAAGCCACAGCCCGAGTGTGCATCGCACTGGTAAACACTTCGTAGCGAGCTTTGCCGAGAGCTTTCGCCCGGTACATGGCAATATCAGCATCTCGCAAAATATCTCCTGGCCACTGATATTTGTCGGTGCTCAAAGCAATGCCAATGCTAGCAGTAATTGAAACTTTATTCCCCTCCAAATATAGCGGTTGTTCGATCGCCCTTTCAATTTCCTTAGCTTGGGCGATCGCCTCATCAACACCTTGAATTTCCTCCAGCAAAATCACAAACTCGTCTCCCCCCAAACGCGCCGCCGTATCACCAGGGCGCAAACAAGTCAAGAGACGGCGAGCCACAGTCACCAAAAGTCGATCGCCCGTGCGGTGTCCCTGACTGTCATTAATCACCTTAAACCTGTCCAAATCCAGAAACAGCACCGCAAACTGACAGCTCGGATGTCGTTTGACGCGGGCAAAAGCTTGTCCCAATCGATCGGTTAGCAAAGCCCGGTTGGGTAAATCCGTGAGGGCGTCGTGCAAAGCATCGTGCAATAATTGGTCTTCAGCCACCTTACGCTCCGTCACGTCGTGGCAATTGACCACAATGCCTCGCACCGAAGGCTCGTTGAGCAAATTCGTCGCTACGGCTTCCAAACTGCACCAGAAACCATCCTTGTGCCGCACCCGATATTCCGCCAATCCCAAGCCAATTCTCGGCTTTTCGATGACTCCTTTGAACACCTGAGCCACCATTGGCAATTCGTCGGGGTGAATCAGGTTGAATACAGACTGACCGAGCACTTCCGCCGTCGGGTAGCCCAAAATCCGCTCTTGCGAAGGAGACACATAGTGGCAGAAACCTTGATCGTCGAGAATCACAATAATATCTCTAGCATTTTCAATCAGCGATCGAAAGCGCTTTTCACTTTGTCGCAGTTCTTGTTCTGTGCGTTTGCGATCGGTAATATCGGTATTAATGTAGATCAGACCGACAATTTGCCCGGTGGGGTCTTTAATAGCATCCGCCCGCAGCAGCACTTGTAAAATCCGGCCACTTTTAGTGCGGTTGGTAACTTCGCCACACCAAGAATAACCCTGGGCGATCGTGTCGAGGATCTGCGAGGCGACTGCGGAGTCAGCAAAAACTGCGGGTATACCCCCAGCCAGCTTAAATTCCGCTGCTGTGGAGTATTCAAATAGCTGAGAAAAGGCTGGATTTTGATAGATATGAGTGCCGGAGACATCAGCCATGCCGATCGCATCGCTCGAACTTTCCACGGCTTTACGAGTCAGCACCAGAGCCTCTTCTGCCCGCTTGCGTTCAGTGATGTCAATTCCTACCAAACAGGCTGCTTTGCCTCGATCGTACTTTTGAGCCACAATCAAATAGTGTCCCGCAGACAGACCGTCGGCAGTTTTGACCTTAGCGCTGAGTTCTTGGACTGCCACCGTAGCGTCGATCACAAAAAACTCCCTCACAAAAGAGTCAAAATCCGAGCTAGCACCGAGAAATCCGATTTTTTGGCCGACAAACGCCGACGGTAGCAAACCGTGCAGTTTTGCTAAGTGTTGGTTAACGCCCAAATAGCGCAAATCGGAGCTAATCCAAGATACTATTCCCGGAACTGCTTCCAGTATTATTTCAAAGAGGCTTTGCAGTTGGTCATTAGCTTGCTGCAATGCTTCCTGCACTTCTATGGGTTCAGATAAGTCAGACATAATTCCTACGAAGAGAGTCAAATTACCGCTGTCGTCTTGCAGAGGAGACAGGACAATTTGTGCCAAAAAGCAGTGCCGGAAGCGCGATAATTTTTGATTGTTACCTGGATTTCTCGACACTTCGACTACGCGAGCGTGCGCCGCCTTGGTGCAAGGCTTCGCGGATGTTAGCTTTCGCAGAGCCCGATCGGTATCAGGGCCTTGCAAAAACTGAAAGTTGCGCCCCAAGATTTCGCCGGCACTGTTACCTGTCATCTCAAAGGCCCGAAGTGGCCCGATTGCCATAAATTATTGGACTGTCGGGGCCAGGGCGTCAACAATCACAATACCGTTCCTAGTAGCAGCCTTTCGCTCGATCGCGCAGCCACAGTAATTCTGACACATTATTGCGATCGCCAACACCC
>DMYK01000632.1:0-207 GCA_003483675.1 Microcoleaceae cyanobacterium UBA11344 | reverse complement strand
TCCCGATTTCCCATCAGCCGAACTTTGAAGCAAACCCTTACAATTTCCGAGTTTTTTCTTACTTTAACGTTTTTCAGGACTTACGCATACTCAATATCTCGGTACTAAAAGATCTGGGATTTTAGGTTATAGCAGTCGCCAAGGTGGTTAGGGTACTTCTGGTCATTGAGCGTAGTCGAAATGTCCACTTCGACTACGCTCAGTGAC
>DMYK01000531.1:14997-16323 GCA_003483675.1 Microcoleaceae cyanobacterium UBA11344 | reverse complement strand
AGATGGCGAAACACCAAAATATAGCGCCAGTAGCCAATTTTTTCCGACAGATAAACCGTATAGATCACCCATTCTGGAGGGAAGAATGTGTAGGTACGATTTTTCGTTAAATAGCCCAGATCCAGAGACAACCCAAAATCCGCCATCGCCTTATTCAAGAAACCAGCATGACGCGCTTCATCCCGTGCCAGTAGGTTAAAGGCTTCCGCTAACAACGGTTGGCGATTCTTAAGTTTGCGGGAGAGTTCTTTGAACAACAGAAAACCCGAAAATTCTGAGGTACAGGAGCGCTCTAGAAAGTCAATAAACGCCTGTCGTGTTTCGCCATCAATGTTGTCCCAGCATTGATCAAACTCTGGATTGCGGACAAAATGGTAGCGGTTATAGTCGGCGCGCAATTCTGCCATAACCGCTTCTAATTCCGCCTGCTGCCCTGACAAATCCATCTGAGCGACGGCATCAAAATCCGTGGTGTAAAACCGGGGTGTTAACAGAGTTTCTTGAACGGGTACTTTAATGCCGGATGGTAGACCAGCCGACTCCGATTTACTAATTAAACTGACCATAGAGTGGAGAGTGGATTGTTCAGGATTGATCGCTGTGCACCAATTGTTCCTGAATCCGCGATCGCCCACAAGTCAGTTACCAGTGGTATCCTATAGTTACTAAAAGTAAAGCATAGAAGCCCCTAGGACGCTTGAGCCATTTATAAAGAAATATGGAAATTTTCGCGGAGGCAAATTTGAAAGGAGTTTATGCTGAAACCCAGTCAGTGCATAGAAGTTAAATGTCCGATTCAATTTGTGCTGGACTTGTTGGACAATAAATGGTCAATTTTGGTTCTACGCGAACTGTTTGGTGGTGCGAGGCGCACCCACTCATTACTCGCGGCGCTTCCGGGAATCAGCACCAAAACCCTGACTCAGCGCCTACGAGAGATGGAAGCTCAAGGGTTAGTCGATCGCCGGGTGTATGCCGAGATTCCACCCCGTGTAGAATATTCCCTCACGCCCAAAGGTCGCCAAATTCAACCGGTGATGGCAGCCCTGCATCAAGTGGGTACGCAGTGGCTGGAACAGGAGAGTTGCGTTTGTCCCCTGACGCGCTTGGATACTGAGCCACAAAGTCATGAGGACGATCGGGTGCAGGCTTCAGGTCAAGTTTCAGGTTAAAAGCTACTGAGAAACTTTTGGGTAAGGCAGTATGTGAAACGGTCAACTTTATACTGTCAAAGGCGATTAAGAATGCAGAGTGATTCGGCGGATTTGGGCTCGCCCAAGGAGTGTCAACTTAACGTTAAACCTAGTCAGAGACTGCTGTTTGACT